>DATGMY010000276.1:0-14514 GCA_035307005.1 Flavobacterium sp.
AGTATATTCATCAACATCAAAACCCAAACATACCTGTTCGTAAAAAAAAGTTAATATTCTTTTAGTGTTATTATATAACTGAAATGATTATTTTGCTATTTTAGTGATATGAATAATAGGAGAGAACATTAAAAAATATGACTCGTGGTTAGTTCAAGGTTTTGGTTCAAAAGTTAAGAACAGCAACAATTATGTAGATGACTACAGAGAGAAATACATCAAAATACTTGATACCGAGGTAGAAAGATTAAAGATATTAGTGGGAGAAAAATAGTTTACCATAAAGTTTACTTTGTTAACTAAACGTTTTCTATAAAAACTTACGACATACAACTATTTGCTTATCACTAAAAAAATAGTACTTTTGCATCGCAAAAAGAGCGGTGGGCTATCGCGCTAAATTTAAAATTATGAAAGAAGAAATAGAGGCTCACGAATCTATTTTAGAGTTGATTGGCAATACGCCGTTGGTAAAATTAAACAGGATAACCAACGGTATTCCGGGAAGTTTTTATGCAAAATTAGAAGCTTGTAACCCCGGGCATTCGGCAAAAGACCGGATTGCGTTGCACATCGTCAATAAAGCGGAGGAACTGGGAATTTTAAAACCGGGAAGCATCATCGTAGAAACAACTTCGGGAAACACAGGCTTTAGCCTTGCAATGATTGCGATGGTCAAAGGTTATGAGTGTATTTTAGCGGTTTCAGACAAGTCTTCTTTAGATAAAATCGATATGTTGCGCGCTATGGGAGCCAAAGTTTATTTGTGTCCGGCAAAAGTGGAACCGGAAGACCCGCGTTCTTATTACAGCGTTGCAAAGCGTATTCACGAAGAAACTCCGGGTTCTATTTACATCAATCAGTACTTTAATGAACTAAATACCGAAGCACATTATCAAACCACCGGACCGGAAATCTGGAAACAGACCAAAGGACAAATCACACATTTGATTGCCTGTTCAGGTACAGGAGGAACGATTTCGGGAACAGCAAAATATCTAAAAGAGCAAAATCCAGATATAAAAGTAATTGGAGTAGATGCTTACGGTTCGATCATTCAAAAATACCACGAAACGGGCGAAGCTGATATGAATGAAGCCTATTCTTACCGGATTGAAGGAATGGGAAAAAATCTGATTCCGTCAACAACCAAGTTTGAATATATAGATCGTTTTATAAAAGTAACCGACGAAGATGCGGCATTTACTGCCCGGGATCTGGCACATACCGAAGGTTTGTTTATGGGGTATACGTCCGGAGCTGCCATTCAGGCAGTGAAACAATTAGCAAATGAAAATACCTTTGATGTTAACAGTAAAGTAGTGGTTATTCTTCCGGATCACGGTTCGAGGTATATGACCAAAATTTACAGCGATCCATGGATGGAAGCGCAGGGTTTTTTAAAAGATCATCCAACTGAACAAAATGAAGTGGTGTATATTGAATAAGTCCACAATTGATAAGAATAAAAAAAGAGAAGCAAAACGCTTCTCTTTTTTGTTTGGTATATTTTAATTATTGATACAATCCCGGAAATTTATTTGGGTTTGCTTCGTGCATTATCGCATATATTTTTTCAAATACATCTTCAGCAGATGGTTTGGAGAAATAATCCCCATCGGTTCCATAAGCGGGGCGGTGTTCTTTCGCTGCCAATGTTTGCGGATCGCTGTCTAAATAACGGTAACCACCCTGTTTTTCAACCACCTGTTGTAATAAATATGCCGACGCGCCTCCCGGAACATCTTCATCTATTACCAGCAAACGGTTGGTTTTTTGAAGGGATTTTACCGTATCGTTGTTTAGGTCAAAAGGTAATAAAGACTGAGCATCAATGATTTCTACCTCAATGCCAATTTCTGCCAGTTCTGTTGCTGCTTGTTCCACAATTCTCAATGTAGAACCGTACGATAAAACCGTGATGTCGTTTCCTTCCCGAATCGTTTCTACTTCGCCAATTGGTGTGGTAAATGTTCCCAAATTAGAAGGCATTTTTTCTTTTAGACGATAACCGTTCAGACATTCAATGACCAGAGCCGGTTCATCAGTTTGTAATAAAGTGTTGTAAAATCCTGCTGCTTTGGTCATATTTCTCGGCACCAAAACATGGATTCCTCTCACGGCATTGATGATCATCCCCATTGGTGAGCCTGAATGCCAGATTCCTTCCAAACGGTGACCGCGTGTACGAACAATCAACGGAGCTTTTTGTCTTCCGTGCGTGCGGTATTGTACCGTTGCCAGATCATCGCTCATAATCTGAAGCGCATACAATAAATAATCTAAATATTGTATTTCGGCAATAGGTCGAAGACCGCGCATTGCCATTCCGATTCCTTGACCTAATATGGTTGCTTCCCGGATTCCCGCATCGGCTACTCTCGTGGCTCCGAATTTTTCCTGTAAGCCTTCCAGTCCCTGATTTACATCTCCGATATGTCCGGAATCTTCGCCAAAAATCAATACTTCGGGATGTTTATTGAAAATAGCATCAAAATTGTCGCGCAAGATCAAACGGGCATCCACCATTTGGCTGTCGTCCTGATATGCTGCAGCAATCTGCGGTACATTTTTATAGGAGCTACTGCTTTCTGAATAAGTATTTGACGAAAATTTCGGTTGTATTTTTCTGAAATAATCTTCTATGAAAGTTCCGAGAGGTTGCTGACCTGCTTCGCCAATTATTTTTCGCAATATTTTTCTCGCACCGGAAAGGATGTCTTTGCGGATCGGTTCTTTGATGGATTTCAAATCAGCAATTTGCTGTTCGATATAGGCTTTATTTGCAGAACCGCTTGCAATGGAATTTAGCAGATTGATATATTCCTCTCTTTCCTGTTTGATAGGGTTGAGGTATGCTTCCCACGCAGCCTTTTTACCTTCTAATACTTCTTTTTTTGTATCGGCATCAATTTGATCCAACTCTTCAACAGTTGCCACGTTGGTAGCAATCATCCATTCTCTGAGTTTTACAATACAATCAAAATCCGTTTCCCATTGCAAACGTTCAGGAGATTTGTAACGTTCATGCGAACCGGAAGTCGAATGCCCTTGAGGTTGTGTAAGTTCCTGTACATGAATCAATACCGGAATATGTTGTTCACGGGCAATTTGAGATGCTTTTGCATACGTATCCACCAATGAAGGATAATCCCAACCTTTTACTGTAAAGATTTCGTAACCATTGGTATCTTCTTCTTTTTGAAATCCTTTTAAAATTTCGGAAATACTTTCTTTAGTTGTTTGGTAACGAGCGTGTACTGAAATTCCGTACATATCGTCCCAGACACTCATCACCATCGGTACCTGTAATACACCGGCAGCGTTGATGGTTTCAAAAAACAATCCTTCTGAAGTAGAAGCGTTTCCAATCGTTCCCCAGGCTACTTCGTTCCCGTTAACAGAAAATAGTTGCTTTTTGTCCGCTTGAGGGATTTCACGATATACTTTTGAGGCTTGTGCCAATCCCAACAAACGAGGCATTTGCCCGGCTGTAGGAGAGATATCAGAACTTGAATTCTTTTGTTGTGTAAGGTTTTTCCAGTTGCCATTTTCATCCAAACTATGGGTGGCAAAATGTCCGCCCATTTGACGTCCGCCCGACATCGGGTCGGCATCAATATCAGGATGTCCGTAAAGTCCGGCAAAAAACTGTTGAATATTCAATGCGCCAATTGCCATCATAAACGTCTGATCTCTGTAATATCCTGAACGAAAATCTCCGTTTTGAAAAGCTTTTGCCATAGCTAACTGAGGCACTTCTTTTCCATCGCCAAAAATTCCGAACTTGGCTTTTCCGGTCAATACTTCACGTCTTCCCAACAAGCTGCACTCACGTGAAATACGTGCTATTTTATAATCGTTTAATACTTCTTTTTTAAAATCTTCAAAGGTTAAAGCTTCTTTTGTAGCTGTCTGACTCATAATATTTAGAAACTATTTTATCAAATTCAAATAAACTACGAATTTACGTATTTGAACGCTATAAAACTAATTTTTAATAAAAATAAAACACTAAGCAGGCTGATTTATTATTATTTCCATAATATAAAGCAGCCGCTTAAAATTGAAATTTAAACGGCTGGTTTTTGATATTTATGGAAGGTTTTCAAAATTGCGTTTCACAAAAGCGGTCAGTTCTTCACCCTTTAACAATCCCTGAGACAGTTTTGCCAGATCTACGGCTTGTTTGATTAAGTTTTTTTGTTCTTCACTGTTACCGGAAGTCAGAATCTTAGAAGCCAATGGAGAATTGGTGTTCACTACAAGATGATACATTTCCGGAAAGTTTCCAAACATTCCTGCGCCACCGGTTGCCTGCATTTCTTTCATCCGGCGCATAAATTCAGGTTGTGTGATGATAAACGGAGCTGCTTTGCTGTCCATCGCTTCGGTTTGAACGGTATAATTGCTGCCTTCGAGCGTTTTTTCTACCGATTCTTTTAACTGATTGATTTCATCTTCGGATAATATCGAAGGTGTCGCATCATCCTTTTTGATTAAATTGTCGATGTGGTCAGCATCTACCCGAACAAAAGTCAGGTTTTCATTGCTCATTTCCAACTTTTGAATCAAGTGGGAAACAATCGGCGAATCTAACAACAATACGTTATATTCTTTTTCTTTTGCCGAAGCAATAAAACTGTGTTGAGCTTCTTTGTTGGATGCGTAAAGAACAACTAATTTACCGTCTTTATCTGTTTGATTGGCTTTGAATTGTTCTTTGATTTCATCTAAAGTCAGATATGAATCGTCAACTGTTGGAAACAAGGTAAAACTTCCTGCTTTTTCATAAAACTTTTCGTCTGTCAGCATTCCGTATTCAATGACAATTTTGATGTCGTTCCACTTTTGCTCAAAATCCTGACGGTTTTCATTAAACAAAGATTTTAATTTATCGGCTACTTTTCGTGTAATGTAATTCGAGATTTTCTTTACATTTCCATCTGCCTGCAAATAAGAGCGTGAAACATTCAGCGGAATATCCGGCGAATCAATCACACCTTTGAGCATGGTTAAAAATTCAGGTACAATACCTTCTACGTTATCCGTTACAAAAACCTGATTTTGATAGAGCTGTATTTTATCTTTTTGAATTTGCAAATCGCCGGTCAATTTCGGGAAGTATAAAATTCCGGTGAGGTTGAACGGATAATCCACGTTTAAATGAATGTGAAATAAAGGATCTTCAAACTGCATAGGATACAGTTCGCGGTAAAAGTCTTTATAATCTTCTTCTTTTAACTCAGATGGTTGCTTTGTCCACGCCGGATTTGGGTTGTTAATGATATTGTCAGAAACAACATCTTCTTCTCCTTCTTTTTCGGTTTTGGTTCCAAACTTGATCGGAACCGGCATAAATTTGTTGTATTTGGTCAACAATTCCGTGATTTTGTACTCTTCAAGAAATTCCTGAGAATCTTCGCTTATATGAAGAATGATCTCCGTGCCACGGTCTGTTTTATCCGAAGATGTCAGGGTGAATTCAGGCGAACCATCACACGACCAGTGTGCTGCCGGTTCGTCTTTATAGGATTTGGTAATGATTTCCACCTTGTCTGCTACCATAAAAGCAGAGTAAAAACCTAAACCAAAATGCCCGATAATTCCCGTATCTTTTGCAGAATCTTTGTATTTTTCCAAAAATTCTTCCGCCCCGGAAAAAGCCACCTGGTTGATGTATTTTTCGACTTCTTCTGCTGTCATTCCGATGCCCTGATCTTTGACAATCAGCTTTTTTTGATCTTTATCAACAATAACTTCAATCATTGGATTGCCGTAGGCTACTTTTGCCTCTCCGATGGATGAAAGATGTTTTAATTTTAAAGTAGCATCAGTGGCATTACTGATCAATTCACGTAAAAAGATTTCGTGATCGCTGTACAAAAACTTTTTAATGAGCGGAAATATGTTTTCAACTGTAACATTAATTTTACCTGATGTCATAATTTTAATTGTTTTTAAATGTGATTTTCCGGTTGTTATTAGTCAAAATAAGTACCATTATCAACAATTATGACAAAAAGGCATAAAAAAAAACTTCTAAAAAGTAGGTTGGGGCATAAAATTTGTTAATTTTGGGGAATAAACAGATTAATTATGAAAAAGGTCTTAGCATTAGGAGTTTTATCGTTAGCCATGTTTTCATGTAAAACAGCTACAAGTACTAAAAATGATGTCGCAACCCAAATCAAACTTAAAGGGGAATGGACATTGGTCGATGTAAATTACTCTGCGGGGTACAAAGTAACTTCATTCGATGTTGCGGATGCAAATTGTTTTGAAGGAAGTCAGTGGAAGCTTATTCCAAATAATAATTCAGGAACAGTGACGCTCAATAATCCAGATAATTGCCCGTCGTTTAACTCCAGAATTATTTGGAATATTAAAACAGATGGAACGTTTAACCTGAAGTTTTTGAGTCAGGAAAAAGCCAAACATGTTACTACAGGTTATATTTTGACCGCTGGAAACATTACGGATACAACATTTGAACTGATTGACAACTCGACGGAAGCGACCATCGTTTATTCATTCAAAAAAAATAATAAATAATAATTAGTAAGATATGAAAAAGCTAAATGTATATTTTTTAACAACAGCAATGTTGGCAGGAACTTTATTGACAGGATGTAACACTGTCAAAAACGCAAACAATACACAAAAAGGAGCAGCAGCCGGAGCAGCAGCCGGAGCAGTGCTTGGAGGTGTTCTAGGAAACAATGTAGGCAGTAAAAATAACAGTGCTTTAGGTGCCGTTTTAGGTGGAGTAATTGGTGGAACTGCCGGAGCTGTCATCGGAAAAAATATGGACAAACAAGCCCAGGAAATCGAAACAGCTTTACCGGGAGCTACTGTTGAACGTGTTGGAGAAGGAATTAAAGTAATATTGAACGAAAATACTGTGAACTTTGGTTTTGATTCAGCAGAACTCACATCCACAGCTAAGAGTAACTTAGACAAAATCGTTAAAGTATTTAAAGAAAATCCAAGAACACACATTCTTATTTATGGATATACAGACAGTGTGGGGAAAGACGAATACAATATGAAATTGTCGCGTACCAGAGCCAACTCAGTAAAAGCTTATCTGGTATCTAAAGGTATCGGAACAAGACGCATCACTGCTCAGGGTATGGGAGAGGCCGATCCGATTGCTACAAATGATACGGATGCAGGAAGAGCTCAAAACCGCAGGGTAGAGTTTGGTATTGTTGCCAATGAAGATATGATAGAAGATGCAAGAAAAGAAGCTGCACGTTATTAAAAATCAAATTATTAAATGAAAGGTTGGCTTAATAGTCAACCTTTTTTGTTTTAAAAACATATTGCGATGGAAATAGATGTTTTTTATAATCAATGGGAAACAATGGACACTCTTAAAGCCATTGGAGCCCTGACAGCCGGAGTTATCCTGGGATTTGAACGCGAACTAAAAGACAAGGCAGCCGGACTCAGAACCATTACACTTATTTGTATGGGGTCTGCTTTATTTACCATCTTGTCCTACAAAATGGGTATGGGAACAACAGAAGACGCCACCCGCATTGCTTCATACGTAGTAAGTGGAGTAGGGTTTTTAGGTGCCGGCGTAATTTTTAAAGATACCTTTTCTATTTCAGGTTTGACTACTGCCAGCATTATATGGGTAGCTGCCGCCATTGGAATGAGCATCGGATTTGGTCAGTTTTCCATTGCTTTCAATTTTTTGGTTTGCAGTTTAATTATTATTCATTTTGGAGGATTTGTCAACAGGAAATTTCTCTCTACTATTGTATTGAAAAACATAGAGATTAAAATAGATAAAACAGATTATGACGCAAAAGCTTCTATTGAAAATGAATTGAAATCCTATTGTAAAAGGCAGGAATTGGTTCGATTCGAAAACTCAGGAAATCATATTTATTTGTTTTATGAGTGTAAAGTTTACAATTCTAAGTTGAAGCAACTGGAGATGTATTTGTTGAAACATGAGGTAATCCAAAGTTTTTCATTGTGATTTTTTAAACCATAATAAAAAGCCAACCTAAGTTGACTTTTATATGCTTATCATCAAACAAATGATTTATAAAAATCAGGTTTCAGATACATAATAAGGTAAAAAAGTGCAAAACCAACAAAAGCAATCAGCAATGCCCATACCCAGGCAGGAATGGCTTGGGGAGTTTCTGAGCCGGTCACTACAAACCGGTCTCTTCGTTCGCTTCCGTACGCATTGATGGTAATCGGAACTTGCTCATTGACAACCTCTTTTTCTTTTAATCCCACTATGGCAATAGCCGGTCCGTTTCTGACTTCGAAAGGAATAGATCGAACACCTTCTATATTATTTGTTGATTTTGCTACAATTTTGAGCGTGTGTTTTCCGTCCGGTATTTTTGTAGTATCCAGAACGAACTTTACTGGCGGAGCAAATTCGGCAAAGGGCACCGGATCGTTGTCCAAAAATACTTTTATGATTCTGTTGTCTTCCATGGCATTATTTTTTATTCAATCGTGATGTTTTTAATATGGTCGGGAGCAGCTTCTTTTGGGCGTATCAGAAATTTGATGCTAAAAAATAAAGTTACTGCCACAATCACTACTGCCGACCAGATAATAATATAATCCGTATTTCCTTGAGGTCCCGTTCCGTGTGTGATATTTTTCAGCATTTTGGGTTGATTGTTCTGACATACTTCACAAGCCCGCAAAACATTCGGATAGTTTATTAAGAAAAGGATCAGAATAATTAAAAATCGTTTCATCTTACTCGTTTTTGGTTTTCCAGTAATTATTTGCTTGTGCAATCGTTTGAAATTCAATAGCTATCACATTGGCAGAATTTATCAGTTGGTTGGTATCAGTGGCATAGTCATTGCGCAGCCGTTTTCTGACTTCGGGATCTGTTTGAATGGCAGCGATTGATTTCCTCGCCATTTTGATGGCTAATTCTCTTCCTTCCTGTGGTGTTTGGGTTAGCAGTGATTCTAACCATATCTCTTTACTTTCCATAGTTATTATTGATTTAGAGTTTGAATATAATCTCTTATTTTTTTTACATCTTCGGCTGAAACTGCCGGTGCATTATTTCCCCAGCTACTTCGTTCGTGTGTGGCAATGGCTGCTATTTCTTCATCGGTAAGCATATCGCCAAAACCAACCATTACACCATATTCGGGGCGGGCATCATAGCCTTGCAAAATGATTTTGATGAGCATCTCGGGATTTGTATCGTTGACGATAGTACTTCCTGCCAACGGAGGAAACGCTCCAGCCAAACCTTTACCGTCTGACTGATGACAAGCAGCACAAGTATTAGCGTAAAGTAAAGCTCCGTCCGGTAATCCGGTTTCATTATTAATCGCGTCTGCAGTTTCTTTTTTTATAGCCGGAATAAAATCTGATTGCAGTTCGCCGTTAATATCCGCTTGTTTTAAAGAAATAAGATAAGCTACCAGGTTCAATGCCTTTTCTGAAGCAACAATTTTTTTACCCGGATTTTTCATGAATTTTTCGGGTATGGGTACTGCTACATCATCACTGCCAAGCTCACTTTCATTTTTTTCGATGAAAAGCCAGGGATATCCCGGCATTACCGATTCTTTTACCACAATTCTCGGATTGTACAGATGCAACAAATGCCATTCTTGACCAGCTTGCCGTTTGCCGACGTTGGTCAAATCGGGACCGGTGCGTTCGCTTCCGAGAAGTGAGGGAGATTGTCTCCAGAAATCCATTCTTTGCTTGCTGTAATAATAATCCGAAGGAATCGACGGACGTTCGCCCCATACATTGTCCATTTCAATGTTTCGTACTTGTTGGGTGTGGCACGCCATACAGTTTTCAGCGGTGTAGGTTCTCAGTCCATCGGTTTGCGCTGCTGTCATCGGCTCCATTGAAGGCAACGGCTGCGTGTTTTGCATCTGGTAAGCAGGAATGATGGCAATAAGCGTACTCAAACCTGCAAAAACAACAAAGGAAACAACAACCAGATTCTTATGATCTTTATGAAAATTAAACATATTCTTGATATTTAAGCGTTGGTAGATTTTAAATGTGATAATTTAGTGGGGTCAACAGCTACCTTCCTCTTTTTGATGATGGTGTAGAAATTATAGGCAAAAACCAGATGTGAAACAAACATTAGCGAGCCGCCCACAGCACGCCAAACCCAGTAGGGTTGCATCAACACAACAGAATCTATAAACGGTTTTCCTTCAATCCAGCTCAATCCTCTTAATGTTCCTCCGCTCATCAATGAAGTCATATAAGCAAACAGACCAACAAACGCCATCCAGAAATGAACGCCTACAAAAAACTGTCGGGGTTCTCTTCCGGTAAGTTTCGGGAGTATGGCATAAACACACGCCCAAAGAATAAAACAAATAATTCCGTACATGGTCATGTGAGAGTGTGCTACATTAAAATCGGTAAAGTGCCATACAAAATTGGTAAACCGAAAAGCCTGTACACTGCCTTGTGTGGAACCGACGAAGTAAAATATCACACCTACTAAAAAGAATGGTAATACGTAACTTTTGGAAATTTCGTTCCAGCTGCCCCTCATTGTCATCAAAAAGTTGGTGGTACCTGCTATTACGGGGATAAACATTCCCGCACTAAAAACAATAGCAACGGTCTGAAGCCACCAGGGTAGGGGACTGAACACAAAATGATGCGTTCCGATGAGGGTATAAAACAACATTTGCGTCCAAAATGCCAATACTCCTAACGAATAGGAATAAATCGGTTTGTTGAGTGAAGAAGGAAGGTAGTAGTAGATCAGTCCTAATGTAAAGGTCATAAACCACATACCCACACCTTGATGCATATAATAACCCTGAATAACGGTTTCGCCCAACCCATCTTGAAAATTAGGAAGGTATCCGATGGTAGCAAGGACAATTGTCCAGATTAAACCTCCGAGGATGTACCAGTTGGAAACATAAATTTCACTGATTTTTCTTTGGGCAACAGTTTTGTAAAAATTCCAGAAAGTAATGATCAATCCGCAGAGGAACAATCCTGCCACCGGCCAGATATATTCCCGGTATTCTCCGCCGCCGTTATTGATTCCCGACATCAGCAAAATATTTCCGGTAAGTACCGAAAGATTGATGAACCACCAGCCACGCCACGCCCATTTATAACTGTGAATCTTTGTGTTGGAAGTCCGGGCAATGACAAAATAACCCAATCCAATCATAGCCATTGAAGCCCAACCCCAAAATACCGTATTGGTATGCACTGGTCTTAATTTTCCGAATGAAAGCCAGGAAACGGTATCCATTTCAGGCCAGACAAACTTCATTCCCACATATTGTCCGATGAGTGTTCCGAAAATCAACCAGAAAGCGGAAGCTCCAAGATACCAGATGACGATCTTTTTGAGTTCTTCGGGTGTTTGGATGTTTATTAAAGTTCTCTTTTTTTCGTCAACAACAGGGTTGTTTGGTTCGTGCGTAACTTTCGTAACGACACCTCTTTTGTCATCGGCAGTTGTGGAGCTACCCAGTTCATTACCCGAAAGGTTATAGGTTAAAGCAGCTTTACGTTTTTCAAGAATAGTATCAATCTCGGTTTCGTTTAATCCGATAAGTTTTTCCGTCAGCCGGGTTTTGTCTTCCAGTTCATCTTTTTGTCTCAATCGGTTGACGTATTCTGAAATTCTGTAATAGATGATGAGAATTGCTACGAGCAAAACGATTCCGATCAAGAGTAGTGTACCTAAAATCCCCGGACTTGTTATCCAGTTTTCGGTGCTTGGATTGGGTCTTGGTTGTCCGAAGGAGGTAGCAGTACAGACCAGCAATAGCAATAAAAACAGTTTTGTTTTATTTCGGACAATTTTGTCGTAAATTAGATTAAATTTTTTTTTCATCGTATTAATATTGATTTTCCAGATTTTAATTTGGTAGCCAGTTCATACACTGTCGTAGTTTCCAGCATTTTTTTAAGCTCGTTTCTCACAACAACAAATTTGTCGTGCATAGGGCAGGGTTCCAAAGCATTGCATTCATTCAGTCCCAAAGCACAACCGTTGTAAACCGAATCGCCATCAATAGCATAGACGATTTCACTTATTTTGATTTGTTTCATTCTGTGGATGTCAATTTCAAATCCTCCATAAGGACCTTTGAGTGAATTGACAATGTTGTGCCTGGCAAGTGTTCCCATAATCTTAGCAGTAAAAGCTTCGGGAGAACCCGAATTTTCTGCTATATCACCAATTTTCACCCGATAGCCTTCGATAGACTGGGTAGCGATATAGAGAATTGCTTTTATGCCGTATTCACACGATTTAGAGAACATATTGTCTGTTATTATGTTGCAAAGTTAGATATAATTTTATTTAAGACAAATTTATCTTAAATGTTTTTTTTTGAATAATATTTTAGAGGTCAAACTTAAATTCATACATATATATTGAAACAACGCAGTAAATCAATAGTGTTTTAAAATTAACATTATGTTTGCTATGCTGTAAGCATCTTTACCGGCGCTGATAAGAGATTCCTACGGAATGACGAACGTTGTGTTTAATGGCTTTTACAAAGTTTAAAAACAGGTAATTATCTGATGACCTCTATAATCTTATTAATTGCTACAAGGTACAATTTTAATACAGTCAGAAAAAAATCAATTACTTTACTTCTTCGTAATGAATTTCGTCTTCTTTTCCTTTCGTGTTTTTATATCGTTTTGGTGCACATCCGGAAGTTCCGCAGCAGCCAATGTTTAGCAAAGGCATCAGCGAAAACATCAATCCTGCAAACACAAACAGCCACATTTGAGACTGAATACCTTGTACGATAATAAAAATGCCTAATGCCAAACGAAGCACTCGCATAAAATTCCAGTTTCTTAAATAATTTCTCATCGTTTTTTAGTTATTAAATTACTGATGTTTTTCCAATGTAGCGTTTAATTCCGTTTTGGCTGAATATATTCAAATGTTTTATTCCTTTTTATCTTGTATTATCTACAAAACCTGAGTTCGATTGTTATTTAGCTAATAATTAATGGCGGTCTGTTCATTGGTTTCATACCGTTAGTTGAAACTATGCAGTTTCTAAAAAGTTTAAGCCACAAAAGGTGCGAATTTTCACAAAATAATTTGTGTGAATTTGTGTAATTCGTGGCTAATTTAAATCGGACTTTCAGTCCATAGTGGTTTATTTTACAGGTCGCTCCTAACGGAGCTTTTATTTACGAATAATTTATTTTTTCTATGAACAGCCTGTCCCTACGGGACGTTTGGATTTATAAAAACAGGCAGAGCCAAAAGTTTAAATCACTTCCTTCCGAAAAGTAATTTTTTTGAAACCTTGCAATAGTTATAAAAATCAATAATATATTAATCGAACTCAGGTTACAAAACCTCTGGTATTAGCGTAACTTCTGTTTTCATTGAATTGGTTACCAAACAATGCTCTTTTGTTTTTTCGAATACACGCAACATCCGGGCTTTTTTCTCTGGATCTATGAGTTTTACTCTTGGAAAAATTTCCGCTTGGGTAATCAGATATTTTCTGTCTACGAGTTCTAATTTAATCCCGGTTCTGCATTCAAAGCTTTCAAATTCCACTCTTGAATTTTCGGCAACAGCCAAAAATGTGGTCATAAAACAACTGTTAATAGCTGCTGCATAAAAATGTTCCGGCGACCAGATATTCGCAACGCCGTTTGCAAATTCGGGCGGTGTTGCACATTCGATTGTTTGATCCAATACAGGCGAAGAAACCTCTCCGATTCTTCCCTCTTTCCATTTTAGATCAACCTGATATACGTGTTCTTGTGACATAAAAGTTATTTTTTTAAGGTGTTTGATTTAATATAGATTGTACATTTTGCCAAGTTCTGCCGTTGGTTATATTTTGAAAACCGTTTTGTTCCAAAATTCGTTTTGCCTGACCGCTTCTGTTGCCGCTTCTGCAAAACACCACGATGTTTTCTTTATCTTTGAATTTTTCCAGTTGATCTCCCAATTGGGCTAAAGGGATGTTAACCGCTCCTTTTGCACTGCCCGAAGCAAATTCGTCCGGAGTGCGCACATCTACCAAAAAGGCATTTTGATGAACCACTTCTTTTAATTGTTGATCATTTGTTGATCCGCCTAATAGCTTTTTAAAAATTCCAAACATTGCTAAAATAATTATTGAGATAATGATAAATCGAATGGTTGGTTTTGATACCATACTTTCAATATTTAGTGTAAAGTTACGTCGTTTATCAGACCTGTAATGTGACAAATGTTACTTACAGATAAAAAATTAGATTAATATAAAAATTATGATCCGAAAAGTGATCGGATGATCTTTGCGGCAATCGGTCAACATACATATATCCTAATTCGTAGTTTTGTTTTCTTGTTTTTTTCTGAACACCCAAAGTGATTCTGTTTTGATCATAAAAATTCGTTTTAAAAAATCCGTTGAGATTCAACAAGATTTCCTCTTGAAAAACAAGACCATAAACATCATTAATCTGATATTTTGCACCAAGTCTGCTGCGTTGACGAAACCAATTGTT
>DATGMY010000277.1:0-4181 GCA_035307005.1 Flavobacterium sp.
ATAATTTAAAATTCTGCGTTTTGTGGTGAACGTGGAAATGGGATCACATCGCGGATATTGGTCATCCCGGTCACAAACAATACTAAGCGTTCAAAACCTAATCCAAAACCGGAATGAACGCAAGAACCGAATCGGCGCGTATCTAAATACCACCACATTTCCTTTTCGGGAATGTTTAATGCCTGCATTTTTTCAAGCAATACGTCATAGCGTTCTTCTCTTTGTGAACCGCCCACAATCTCTCCGATTCCCGGGAATAAAATATCCATGGCACGCACGGTTTTCCCATCTTCGTTCAAACGCATGTAGAATGATTTAATATCGGCAGGATAATCAAACAAAATTACCGGACATTTAAAGTGTTTTTCAACTAAGAAACGCTCGTGTTCACTTTGCAGATCGGCGCCCCATTCATCAATAAGGTATTTGAATTTTTTATTTTTATTTGGTTTAGAAGCTTTCAGAATATCGATGGCCTCTGTATATGAAACACGTTTGAAATTGTTTTCTAAGACAAAATTTAATTTTTCGATCAATGACATCTCAGAACGTTCGGCTTGTGGTTTTGACTTTTCTTCGTCTGCCAGACGTTGTTGTAAAAACGCCAGATCGTCCGCACATCTTTCCATTGTATATTTGATGACATACTTAATGAAATCTTCCGCAAGATCCATATTTCCGTCCAGATCCAGAAAGGCAACTTCAGGTTCAATCATCCAAAATTCGGCCAAATGGCGTGATGTATTGGAGTTTTCCGCACGGAATGTAGGTCCGAACGTATAAATAGCTCCTAATCCCATAGCATAAGTTTCGCCTTCCAATTGTCCGGAAACTGTGAGATTGGTCTGTCTGCCAAAAAAATCTTCATTATAATTGATGCTTCCATCTTCATTCTTAGGTGCTGAACCATCCAACGGCAAAGAAGTAACCTGAAACATTTCGCCGGCACCCTCTGCATCAGAACCTGTGATGATCGGGGTATTTACGTAGAAAAAGCCATTGTCCTGAAAATATTTATGTACCGCAAACGACAAGGTACTACGCACGCGCATGATAGCTCCGAAAGCATTTGTACGAATCCGTAAATGGGCATTTTCCCGTAAAAATTCCAGAGAATGTTTTTTGGGCTGCATGGGATATTTTTCAGGATCGGAATCTCCCAAAACTTCCAACTGAGAAACCTGGATTTCGTACTTCTGACCTTTTCCCTGACTTTCTACTAATGTTCCTTTTACGCTCAAAGCGGCTCCTGTGGTAATACGTTTGACAATTTCTTCTGAAAAAGCATCTAATTCCAACACACATTGAATGTTATGTATCGTAGAACCGTCGTTTAATGCAATAAACTGGTTGTTTCTAAACGAACGAACCCAACCTTTTGCAGTTACTTCCTGTAATAGATTTGTACCTGATAACAGTTCTTTAATTTTGGTATGTTTCATTTTTATATTGCTATAAATTGTGTCAATTCTATAATTTGCAAATGTACAATTATTTTGCAAGTTTCTTTGGGTTATTTTAGATCCGTTGTTTAACTTTTTAATTATTAAGAATCAGGTTTCAATAGCTTTTAACGTAAAAATGCAGGAGAAACCACGGATAATAATATTTTATCAAATCTATTCTGATCCGAAAGTTTTACTTTCCAGAGCCTCCTGAACCTGTTCCCATTCGGTCATTACTTCGTCTAAATCTTTTTTCATTTTTTCATAAGAGCCAAACCATTTCGTATCGTTCATGAGCTTTTCATAATTCTCCGCGAGCTCCAGATCTGCTTTGGCAATATCGTTTTCCAACTGGGTGATTTTACTTTCGGCTTTACTCAAACGATTGTTTAATGTTTTTAGCTTTTTTTGCTCTTCGTAAGACAGCGAACGTTTTTCTTTTGTCGTTTTTACAGGAATTTTTGTTGCTGTTGTATCTTTTTTTTGTTCAAAATCGCGCATATTTACAGCATTTCTCTGCTCTAAGAAATAATTAATATCGCCCAAATATTCTTTTATTTTCTGATCTTTAAATTCATAAACCCTATCAGTCATTCCTTGTAAAAAATCACGGTCGTGCGACACTAAAATCAGGGTTCCTTCGTAGTTTTTCAATGCTTCTTTTAAAACATTCTTTGATTTGATATCCAAATGATTTGTAGGTTCATCCATCAGCAAAACATTCATGGGCTTTAGGAGCATCATACACAATGCCAGCCGGTTGCGTTCTCCTCCGGAAAGCACTTTCACTTTCTTTTCCACATCATCTCCACGAAACAAAAATGCCCCCAGCATATCGCGCACTTTGGCACGATTGGCATCTGTTGCTGCATCCAACATCGTGTTGAGCAATGTTTTTTCACCATCTAAATAATCTGCTTGATTTTGAGCAAAATACCCCAACTGTACATTATGCCCCAATTTGATGGAGCCTTCATAAGGAAATTCGTCAACAATCGCTTTGATAAGTGTGGATTTTCCTTGCCCGTTTTGACCTACAAAAGCAATCTTGCTTCCACGCTCAACTAATAAATCAATATCTTTGAAAACGACTTTTTCACCAAAAGATTTGGTTACTTTTTCTATTTCCAACACCACTTTTCCGGGTATTACAGTTACCGGAAACGAGATATTCATAACAGACTGATCATCTTCATCTACTTCAATACGTTCTATTTTGTCTAATTTTTTGATCAGCGATTGTGCCATGGAAGCTTTGGTGGCTTTGTAACGAAACTTCTCGATCAGTTTTTCTGTTTCTTCTATTTTCTTGGCTTGATTTTTTTGAGCTGCCAATTGCATTTCACGCATTTCTTCGCGCAAAACCAAATATTGTGTATAAGGTTTGTTGAAATCATAGATCTTTCCCAACGAGATTTCAATAGTCCGGTTGGTCACATTATCGAGAAACATTTTATCGTGCGAAACCAATACCACAGCACCCGCAAACGATCTTAAAAAACTCTCGAACCAGATGATGGACTCAATATCTAAGTGATTGGTGGGCTCATCCAGCAGCAAAATATCGTTGTTTTGCAGCAATAGCTTTGCCAGTTCGATACGCATACGCCATCCTCCTGAAAAAGTATCGGTCAACTGGTTAAAATTTTCCCGTGTAAACCCCAACCCCTGCAAAACTCTCTCGGCAGTGCCCTGATATTGATACCCTCCTAAAATGTCGAACAGATGGGTCAGCTCACTCAATTTTTCAATTAAACCATGATAGTCTTCTGATTCATAATCGGTTCTGTCTGACAATTCCTGATTGACTGAATCTATCTGCTGTTCAACCTGTAAAATCTCATAAAATGCCTGATAAGCTTCCTCCAAAACCGTTCGTCCCTGAACAAAATCAATGTCTTGTTTTAAAAAACCCATCCGGATTTCTTTGTCTGCAGCAATCGTTCCTGAATCAGGTTCAAATTCACGTGAAAGGATTTTGAGCAAGGTCGATTTTCCGGCACCATTTTTTCCTACCAACCCAATTCTATCGCCTGCTCCCAAACGAAAAGTAACCTTTTCAAATAAATAATCTCCGTTAAACGATACGGATAAATCGTGTATATTAAGCATTTCTATTTTATTAATTACTGAATTCAATTATTATTTATGATAAAATTGTTGCATAAAAGAAGAAATAGGCAAATAGCTTATTTTCAAATATTTAAATAATTATTTCTTATGACTAATTTTGATAAAATTACAGATACTTTTTGTCTTACAGATGAATTTTGTAAAAATTTATTCTGTTCCTTGAAAAACACAGTATTGGCAAAAAATAAAAGTGCCTACCAATTATGACTCCAAGTGAAATTATCACGATTATGATTTTCTCATTTGAGTGGATTTAGATGTTTCTGTCAAATACAAACTTATTCAAATATTGAATTGTTGTTAACGTTGTGATTTTGGATAGAATTCTGTCTTTAAACCCTTCAAAAGGTTTTGCATAGTTTCTTCTATTCATAAACTGGTTGCACATTTTTCAACGATAAGAGAAAGTTTTTCGCTACCTTCTCGATTATTTTTAAACCACCAAAAGGATTTAGAATCTTACAAAAATAGAGATCAAAAACATAAAAAATTGATACAATCTTATAGATCCAACAAAACAGATTCTATTTTGCAAATGGATTTAGAATTGTTTATTTGAAAACGACAAGCTTTTCTCCTTTGACAGACATTTTATTAACCAGA
>DATGMY010000278.1:0-2547 GCA_035307005.1 Flavobacterium sp.
AATTCACGGTACAGAACATGTTGAAGCTGTGACATTGGCATTTGACGGAGGAGCATCAACACAAAAAATCGACGCCGATTATTTTATTCCTTTATTTGGTTTAACACCAAAATTGGGTCCGATAGCCAACTGGGGTCTGGAAATTGAAAAAAATGCGATTAAAGTAAACAATGCTTTGGATTACCAGACAAACATTGAAGGAATTTATGCCATTGGCGACATCAATATTTATCCAGGTAAATTAAAGTTGATTTTATGTGGTTTTCACGAAGCAACGTTGATGTGCCAGAGTGTTTACAACAGATTGAATCCCGGTAAAAAATATGTGTTGAAATATACCACCGTTTCCGGAATCGACGGTTTTGACGGCACCAGAAAAGAAGCTGAAAAAGCAGTTGTTAAAGCAATTGAGTAGTCAGTCTTATTTTTTATAGTTAAAAAATCCACCCTTTCAGCGTTCAAAATGCTGAAAGGGTTTTATTTTGCCTTATTTTTCTTTTTTGTGTAACATTTTCTATAAAAGCCTTACTTACTAAAATAAAAACAGATATGAATTTCAAACAATTGATTTCGTTAGAATGGAAAGCCTTTAAAAGAGCGGGCAATTTATTGCAGACCATTTTGATGGGAGTGGGAAAAGCCTATTTCGGAGCTTGTTATTTTATCATAATGGTTGCGTTTTCCTTTGCTATTTTTAAAGTGGACGAATCGGCTGTGGCAATCGAAAGTTTTTTTAAATACGCTATTTACTTTTGGGTCGGCGATTTGATGGTGCGTTATTTTTTCCAGAAAATGCCTACGGCGCATATAAAACCTTTACTGGTACAAAACATTCGCAAAAAGACCATTGTTTCCTACGCTTTGTTCAAAGCGACGTTTTCGTTTTTCAATTTTACAAACATCGTGATGGGAATCGCAGTACTGATTCAATTGTTGTCTTACAAAAACGATGTGTTTTTAAGCATTGCTTTTGCATTGTCTTACACTATGTTGCTTTTGGCAAACTGTTATTTGGTACAATTGCTCAATCACGTCAATAAAGTGGCGATTCCGTTTTTAGTCGTGTTTGCAGCTTTGGTGGGGTTGGATTATTGGGGTTATTTTGAAGCCACACGCTTTACCCGACCGATTTTTGCGTTCATTTTTCAGCAGTTTTGGATGGTAGTGGTCATTGCGGCTTATCTCGTTGCATTGTTTTACAACTGTTACCGTTTTTACTTTAAAAATCTTTCGCTGGAAAGTGCTATTGTTCAGAAAACAGAAAACTATAAATATTACGACCTCAATTTTTTAAACCGTTTTGGCGCATTGGCACCTTTTTTAAAGCTCGATTTAAAATTGTTGACCAGAAACAAACGCACACGAACAGTGTTGTATATGAGTCTGGCGTTTTTGTTGTATGGATTGTTCTTTCTTGCCAATCCTTCCGATGCTTTTGGGAGCTCATTCTTTATAGTTTTGTCAGGACTGATGGTTACCGGAGGATTTATGCTTTTGTTCGGACAATACGTGCCAAGTTGGGACAGCAGTTATTATCCATTGATGATGACACAAAATATTCCCTATCGAAGATATTTAGAATCCAAATGGCTGATTATGGTTTTGGGAACAGGGGTTTCTATGATTCTGGGAAGTTTTTATATTTATTTTGGCTGGGAAGTTTATCTGACAATTATTGCTGTCGGGTTTTACAATATTGGCTGGAACTGTTATTTATCTCTGATCACAGGAGCGTTTGTTCGTTCAAAAATAGATTTGACGACGAACAAAAATGCTTTTGGAGACAGCAAAGCTTTTAATATACAGACGCTATTGCTCAGTCTGCCGGTTATTCTTCTCCCGATTATTCTATATGTAGTGCTGAGTTTCTTTTTAGAATTTCAATACGCGATGATTGCCTACATTATAATCGGACTGATCGGGGTTTCGGTTAAAAAGCCGATGTTTGACCTTATCGAGAGATTATACAAAAAACAAAAATATACCACATTAAATGCCTATAAATAATATGATACACGTTCAAGATTTAAAAAAAGCATACAACGGCGTTCTGGTTTTGGATTTACCGGAACTGGAGATCCCAACCGGACAAAGTTTTGGTTTGGTAGGAAACAACGGAGCCGGAAAGACCACTTTTTTCAGTTTATTATTGGATTTGATTGAACCAACAAGAGGATTTATCAAAAACAATGAAGTGGTAGTTAATTCAAGTGAAGACTGGAAAACATTTACTACGGCTTTTCTCGATGAAACCTTTTTGATCGGTTACCTTACCTGCGAAGAATATTTTTATTTTCTGGGAGAATTGAGAAATCAGTCCAAAGCACAGGTCGATGAATTTATCAGTAGTTATGCCGATTTCTTCAACGATGAAATCTTAGGAAAAAACAAATTTATCCGTGATTTGTCAAAAGGAAATCAAAAGAAAGTAGGAATCATCGGTGCCCTGATTGGAAATCCAAAAGTCGTGATTCTCGATGAACCTTTTGCCAATCTGGATCCAACGACACAAATCCGCCTGAAAAAGATTTTGAAAAATATTGCGGA
>DATGMY010000279.1:0-6429 GCA_035307005.1 Flavobacterium sp.
CAATGGGCGTTTCCAAAAGCAATTCCGGTTACCGTTGCAACATTAGCTTCTTCCAATAAATACATAGCCAAATCGTCGGCATCACTGATGAGCTTTCCTCTCATTATTTTTCCGAAGTAATAGGAAACATCGGGAAAAACATAAAATGCTCCTTCCGGTACATTGACTTTCATTCCGGGAATATCGTTGATTAAACCAATTACTAAATCACGACGTTTATGAAATGCCTCGACCATATATTGGATTTCTGACGGATGAGCTTCCAATGCAGTAATAGTAGCTCGTTGCGCAATAGAATTTGCGCCGCTGGTAACTTGTCCCTGTAGTTTGGTACACGCTTTTGCAATTTCTTCCGGGGCGCCGATATAGCCAATCCGCCATCCTGTCATTGCAAATGCTTTTGCTACACCATTTACGGTAATGGTTCGTTCAAACATTCCTGCAATGGAGGCAATACTGCAAAAATTTTCCGAAAAAGTAATGTGTTCATAGATTTCGTCAGAAACGACATAGATATTCGGATGTTTTTCTAAAACAGCTGCCAAAGCGGTCAATTCTTCTTTACTGTAAACCGATCCTGAAGGATTGCAAGGCGAACTGAACCACATCATTTTGGTTTTTGGTGTAATGGCCGCTTCTAATTGGTCTGGAGTCATTTTAAAGTCAGAATCCACATTTGTAGGAACTTCTACAGGAATACCGCCAGACATTTTGATGATTTCAAAATAACTGACCCAATACGGAGTTGGTAAAATAACTTCGTCTCCTTCATTGAGCATCACTTGTGCTATATTATATAACGATTGTTTCGCACCCGTAGAGACCACAATGTTTGCTGGCTGATAATTTAATCCATTATCTCTTTGGAATTTATTAATAATAGCTTGTTTTAGTTCAGGATAACCATCAACAGGAGGGTAGGTGCTCCAGTTTTCGTCGATGGCTCTTTTAGCAGCTTCTTTAATGAAATCGGGTGTGTTAAAATCCGGTTCGCCTAAGCTTAAACTAATAATGTCTTTACCTAATGCTTTTAATTCCCGTGCCTTTGCTGCCATTGCCAAAGTTTGAGAAACAGACAACTGATTGATTCTGTCTGATAAAATGTTTGTAGCCATTTCAAGAAAATTTATCGTATCAAAGTTACTTAAAGAGCATATCATATAAAAGAAAATCGGTTGAAATTAGCTATTTTTGCTTAAAAATATTTTATGGAAGAAATTTTAAGGCAATTTCCGCATTTAACACCGGTTCAGATCAAGCAGTTTGAGCAATTGTACGATTTATATCAGGATTGGAATTCAAAAATAAATGTGATTTCACGCAAAGATATTGACCAACTATATACCAAACACGTTTTGCATTCGCTGGGTATTGCCAAAGTGATGGAATTTAAGCCCCATACAGATGTTATGGACGTGGGAACAGGAGGTGGTTTTCCGGCAGTTCCGCTTGCGATTTTGTTTCCGGAAACTAATTTTTATGCAATTGATGTCATAGCTAAAAAGATTCGTGTAGTCAATGAAGTAGCAACTTCTATTGAACTTAAAAATCTGAAAGCCGAACAAAAACGTGCGGAACTGGTTACCGATAAATTTGATTTTATTGTAAGCCGTGCAGTGACCAATATGCCGGATTTTGTGTCGTGGGTTAAAGGTAAAATCAAAAAACAATCGGTTCATGAATTAAAAAACGGAATTTTGTATTTGAAAGGAGGCGATTTAGCCGAAGAACTAAAAGATTTTCCTAAAGCAACTCAGTATGATTTAAGTGATTATTTTACAGACGAATTTTTTGAAACCAAGAAAGTAGTGCATTTGCCGTTGTAATGATTTGAAATTCAAAATAGAAAAGGAGTTTCATTACACAAATGTTGAGATGCACTTTTGATTGCCAAAATACTGCAAATTCCATACAGAAAAACAGTATTGCTGAACACTGAATAACAAAAGGCTCTGATGTATTAGGTGTTACAGTTTTTTGTTATTGGGGGGTGGTGACAGTACTTTTTTAATCGTATAGTTTTTAACGCTTTTATAAATTTGATTTCTGTTTCCTTTGACAAATCTTCTCCATAGAAAGACATTTTTAATTTATTAAACATTTTTTTACTTCCTTCTAAACTGTCTATATAGATTCCTGTTGTTCCAAAGCCTTTGTTAGTTGGTCTAATAATTTTAGCTTCAAAACAATCAATTTTTTCAATTTCAAATTTCTGGGGTAGGTATTTGCTAAAATCAATTTTTTCAGAAAGAGAATCAATAATTAAATGATTAGTTTTTTTTAAACGTTCTTTTTCTTTATAGCTAAATTCTGCAAAATTTTTTGTGTCGAAAACTAAAGGCAAGTTATTTTTTGTAGCATCTTCAGAATATAAACCAATATCAAATGTCAAAGTATCTTCCTTTTCAGTCACAATTCCGCCAACATAACTATCGATTCCTTTCATTTCTATTTTTTTCCAATTCTGCGGAACGGAAATTTCAAAAATATCAAAATCGATGGTTTTAAAATCTGATTTAGATTTACAGGAAATCATTAAAATTAAAAACAGGATTTGACAAATTCGATTCTTCATTGGTCTCATTCGTTAGTTGAAACTATGCACTTTAAGTGCAAGACTTTCAGTTTCTAAAAATTTTTGCCACGGATTAAAGGATTTTTAGGATTGTAAAAAATCTGTGTAAATCCTTTAATCCGTGGTTTTTTTTCAATCAGACTTTCAGTCTGAAATCAAACCTATGAACTTTCAGTCCATAGTGGTTTAGTTAAGTTTTAAAAACAAGAAAAGCCTGTAATTAAATAATACAGGCTCACGTATAATGAGTGGATTTTATATTAAAATGTATAACCTAATTTCACACCGGCTTTAAAAACAAAATTGTCAAAATAGTGATTGTCGATATCACCTTTGCCTTTTACTTCCCATTTCCAATTAAAACCAACAGAAGGGTCGATGCTTAAATTTTTTGTCAGTTGGATTTTATAACCAACATTCGGGTTAAAGATACTCCAATAACTGTATTTACCTTCAAATTTTTCTCCGTTAATGGTCTCGTTAAAATTGATTTGTCCGTGTGTTATAAAGTTTTCTCCGTAAAACCCCTCGCGGATACCTTTCTTAAAATAATTGCGGGAACCCAATTCCACAACAAAACCCTGTCCGGTAGTTTTTAGATGATTTTCGTTTAATTCCAATTGACCATAGCCTGCATTTAGAATCCAGGAAGTCAAGCGTTCATCCGTTTTAATTCCTTTGTTAAATTCTAAGCTTACACCGTATTGTGTGGGTTCGGAAAAAGTGTAATTGGCAGAAACGGTTATGACATCTTTTTGCTGTTCCTGAGCAAATGCACTTACCGAAATAAGACCTAATAAATAGATGAATTTTCTCATTGTTCTGAAAGTTTAAGATTTGTTAAAGCGAAGCCAAAAAGTATGCCAGGAATTCTTGTTAAACAAGAAACCACTCTTTTAGAGTGGTTTTGAAATTATTCTTTCGTTACAATCTGCATCGTGTTTTGACTGATTTGTTGTAATAAAACCGTTTTCCCTTCGATGGTTTTTTGAGCCGCTTCATCCGTGAAATGGCGAATCGTATAGAGAGAAACATTTTCGTTACATTTAATTTTAAAATTGGCAGAAAGGTCTTCCAGCAATTCTTTAAAGTTGCCAAACTTATCTTCTACACAAACGGTAAAACTGATGGCAGAGTTTTGAATTACATTTACCTTGATGTGTTTTTCGGCAAACATTCTGAAAATATCGCTGACCTGATGTTCCATAATGAATGAAAAATCTTTGGATGCGAACGAAACAAGCAACTGATTTTTCTTTACGATAAAACACGAAACCGCCGGCTCCAGTGCAGCTCCTTTAGAAACGGTTGTTCCCGCTAATGTCGGATTAACAAACGATTTTACGTACAACGGAATTTCTTTGCGTTGCAGCGGTTGCAAGGTTTTCGGGTGTATAACCGATGCACCGTAAAATGCCAATTCAATAGCTTCGCGATAGGAAATATGGTTCAGCAACACTGTATCTTCAAAATAACGCGGATCGGCATTTAAAACTCCGGGAACGTCTTTCCAGATAGTCACGCTGTTTGCATTTAAACAATACGCAAAAATGGCTGCAGAATAATCCGAGCCTTCACGTCCTAAAGTTACTGAAAAGTGATTCGAATCCGAACCGATAAAACCTTGTGTAATATATAGTTTTTTACATTGCAATTGATTGGTAATATTTTGTTCGGTAGCCTTCCAATCCACCATTCCATCCCGATAAGTTGTATCAGTTTTGATTAAATTACGTGCATCTACCCAAATGGTTTCGATGCCTTGATCGTTGAAAAAATAGCTCAAAATAGTGGTAGCAACAATCTCTCCGAAACATACGATCTGATCGTACACAAAATTGTAATTAGGCGATTTGTTGGTGGATAGAAAAAACTCCATCTCTCCAAACAAAACGTTGACTTTATCAAAAACCAAATGATTTTTATTCTCAAACAGATCATTTATAATTTCAAGATGATAGTTCTTGACAATTTGGATGGCGTTCTTCAACTCTTCAGGTTTCTTAAAATAAGCATTGATTACATCTTCCAAAGCATTGGTTGTCTTGCCCATTGCCGATGCAATAATTAAACTGTTGTCATAACCTACGGTCTGTAAAACGTGCAATACGTTGCGGATTGCCTGCGGATCCTTGATCGACGCACCTCCAAATTTTAATACTCTCATTTTGCTTTAATAATACATTAAATTCATTATAAATTAAAATTGTTTTGTTTGTTTAGGGTGCAAATGTAGTCAACGATATTTTTTTTCACAACAACCTTTTCAGAAAATTCACTGTAAAGGATTTTATTTACGCTCATTTTTACCGATATTTGTACCACTTTTACAATCATTATGGAAGAAAGATATACTACCTTAGGTGAATTTATCATTAAAAAACAAAAGGATTTTCCTTATTCATCGGGCGAATTATCGCGTTTGATGAATTCGATCCGGCTGGCGGCAAAAATTGTAGCACAAAAAGTCAATCAGGCGGGGTTGGTGGATATTACCGGAGCTTTTGGATCAGAAAACATTCAGGGCGAACAACAACAAAAACTGGATGTTTTTGCCAATGAAGTTTTTATTCAGACGTTAACTAACCGTGAAATTGTCTGTGGAATTGCTTCGGAAGAAAACGATGATTTCATCTCTATTTGTGGGGTTAATGGCGACAACACCAATAAATATGTTGTTTTAATGGATCCGTTGGATGGTTCTTCAAATATAGACGTGAATGTTTCGGTCGGAACTATTTTTTCTGTTTACCGCCGTATTTCCGAATCGGGTACACCGGTTACTAAAGAAGATTTTCTCCAAAAAGGCGTTCATCAGGTAGCTGCGGGGTATGTGATTTATGGTTCTTCAACAATGTTGGTTTATACAACCGGAAACGGAGTCAACGGATTTACCTTAGATCCGGCTTTGGGGACATTCTTTTTATCGCATCCTGATATGAAAATTTCCGAAGACGGAGAAATTTTCTCTGTCAATGAAGGAAACTTCAATCAATTTGAACAAGGTGTGAAAGAGTATATCGGCTTTTGTAAAGAAAACACCTACAGCGGTCGCTATATTGGTAGTTTAGTAGCTGATGTACACAGAAATATTCTCAAGGGAGGTATTTATATGTATCCGGGGACGGTTTCAAAACCCAACGGAAAGCTGCGTTTGCTGTACGAATGCAATCCGCTCGCAATGATTATAGAACACGCAGGAGGGAAAGCTACAGATGGCAGGCAACGTATTTTGGAAATTGAACCAACGGAACTGCATCAGCGCGTACCTGTCTTTTGTGGAAGTAAAAATATGGTAGATAAATTAGAGCGTTATTTATAACAAAAGGCGGGTTTTTTCAACCCGCTTTTTTGTTCATCGCTTTGATATACATATCCATTTCCTTTTTAAAATTATCCAGATTATATTCCATGACCAAAAGACTGAGAGCCTTGTCGGTAATAGCATTAATATCACCTGAAAAACCTAATGCCGAAGTGAATTTCCGCAGGGTTTGTTTTTGTTTCGGACCCAGAATATGGTTGATAAAAACCATACGTGCCAAATCATACAGACGTTCAATGCGTTGTTCTTGTAAATACGGTGGGTTTACAGGATAATTATTTGGGCTTTTCATTATGGCTTTATAATCTTCTTCTGAAATATCAAGTTTTTCAGCTAAATCGTTAATAAAATCTAATTCTTCCTGCGTTACGTCACCATCGTTATAAGCCACTCTTACAATTGATGCAAAGTGTCCTTTGTTCCGCTCTTTAAATCCACTGTCATAAATATCCTGATGCAACATAATTCGGTGTTTTATTATTAGTCTATAAATTTAACACAAAAAAAATAATATCAAAGCATAATGTGA
>DATGMY010000280.1:0-2197 GCA_035307005.1 Flavobacterium sp.
TTTGATTTCAGCGGCTTGTGCTTCAATACCCACAAAAGCGAAATAAGTTACCAATACTGCCGAAGAGTAGAAAACTGTTTCCCAAACTCTTCCTTTTTTTGTGTTTTTCATCATAATAAATCGTTTTTTTAAATTACTAAAATAAAACGAACTGCTTAATTGTAGTTCTTTTGACGGCTGGTTATAAAAATTTAAAATAAGCTGCTGATAATGTTTGACATCCTGTGTTTTTGATAAGCTGTATTCGTCTGCCAGATATTCGTGATTTTCCTGCATCAGACGTTTGAAGACGTACAAAAAAGGCTGAAACCACAAGAAAACTTTGAGTAATTCTATAAACAAAATATCCAACGTATGTTTTTGTTGTATATGTGCCTGTTCGTGATGCAGAATTTCCGGATTGATTTTACCATTTACCCATTGTGATTTGTTGAGATAAATACGGTCGTAAAATGAAAACGGACTTTTTACTGTATCATTCAAAACAAGGAAACCAAAAGGAGTTTCAATCATTGTTCCTTTCTTTTTCAACACAAGTATTTTATCAATATTTCGCAAAAAACGAAATGCAAAAACTCCCGAAATCAAAACATAGATTACTAAAAGCACCGGCTTTTGATTGGTTTCCGGCAATGCAATACCCGGAATATATTCGTGAATAAACTCCTGATGACTGATTTCTTCTACAATGATTTGTTTGGTATCGGTAATAATGTTTTGTTCAACCAAAAACTGCACTTTAAACAACGGAAAACTCAAACCGATCGACATTGCCACAAGAAGATAAAATCTTTTGAATTTGGAAGATTTCTTTTTTTCAAGCATTCCTTTGTAAATTAAAAAGAACACTAAACACAAGAACGTCGATTTTATAAAATAAATAATCATAGACGTTTATTTTTTATATTATTCATAAACAACGGAGTCCATCAAAACCTGTTTTTCGTCAAAAAAGTACCAAACATCGTATTTTGTCCACGAAGAATGAGAAGAAACACTTTTTCCTACTTCTGCTACTGAGCCATTTGAATGATACAGCACATTGACACAATACGGATAATGATATTTTTCAAAACGGTATAGAGTATCGTTGTAATAATACCGCCATTTCCCTTTTTCGTTGCCAAACCGGTTGTATCTTCCCACGACACGATCGGTATTTTTCCCGGATTGGGTAATATATTTCCATTTACCCACCGGAACACCATTTTTTGTCCGGTTGATTTTACAGGAAACAAAAAGCAGTATCAAGACAAGAACTCCTGACTTCATTTACTATTGATTAACTCTGATTTTAATAGGCAACGTAAACGACGAACGGACAATTTCTCCTTCGTGTTGTGCCGGAGTCCAGTTAGGCATTGATTTCAAAACCCGTATAGCTTCTTCAGACGCTTCTTCATTTTTTATAAAACCTACGGCTTTAATATCTGTAAAGCTTCCATCTTTTTCCACAATGAATCGCAACCTTGTAGAAACCATTGTGTCATTAAAAACAATTGACTCAGTATTAAAAGCTCGTGCAAAATTGTGATAAAAATTTTGTATTCCTTCTTTTGGCATGGCTTTTTGTTCTACAAAATTAAAAAGCTTTTCTTCTGTTTTTGATTCGATATTTTCTGTTGATTCTTCTACATCAACATTGTTACACGCAACAAAAGTGATTGTTGCAATGATTCCAAAGGCTACAAATACTTTCGTCATCATTTTAATTGCAGGGTTGGTTTGATTCTTCATCATCATAAATCGTTTTTGAGTGAGTTTAAAATTAAAAGTTGATGCTAACGAACTATTGGTATTTTCTAAATAATCCAATAATTTGTACTGATACGCTTTCACATCATTGGTTTGTTTCAGCACGGCTTCGTCTGCCAGATATTCGTGGTTCATTTTGATATGACGTTCGTACAAATAAACCAGCGGATGAAACCAGAAAAATATTTTACACAGTTCAACTACCAAAACATCCGCCGAATGTCCCTGAAGTATATGCGTTTTCTCGTGAATCCAGATGGTTTGGTTTTTGTTTATCGTATCAAACAGCTTACAGTCTATAAAAACCGTTCTGCCAAAAGAAAAAACCTGATGAGGCTGCCGGATTTTGCAAACGACCAAGCCGTCATATATTTCCTTTTCGGATTGCTGATACAATCGTCTTATTTTTATTAATTCCTTTACAAACCGAAACAGAAAAAAA
>DATGMY010000281.1:0-5131 GCA_035307005.1 Flavobacterium sp.
TAGCTAATTTAATGCGCTTAATCGGACTTTTCGTATCCGTAAAAAGAAATAATCTTATCTTTGCAACAAATTTATAATTATGGAAAACGGAATTTACGCAAAATTCAGCACTCCGAAAGGAGCGATCTTAGTAAAACTGACTTATGATAAAACGCCGGGTACAGTAGGAAACTTTGTGGCTCTGGCAGAAGGAAATTTAGAAAACACTGCTCGTCCGCAAGGTAAACCGTATTATGATGGATTAAAATTTCACAGAGTAATTCCGGATTTTATGATTCAGGGAGGTTGTCCGCAGAGTTCAGGTACCGGTGGTCCGGGCTATAAATTTGATGATGAATTTCATCCTGAACTGAAACACGATAAACCTGGTGTGCTTTCTATGGCAAATGCTGGAAAAGGAACCAATGGCTCCCAGTTTTTTATTACACATGTTCCCACACCGTGGTTAGATAATAATCATACTGTTTTCGGGTATGTTATAGAAGGACAGGATGTTGTGGATGCCATTGCGCAGGGAGATACAATGGATGCTGTAGAAATCATCAGAGTAGGAGAGGAAGCTGAAAAGTGGAACGCAGTGGAAGCATTCAGAACTTTTGAAGGGACACGTGAAAAACGTATATTGGAAGAAAAAGCAAGAATGGATGCTGAATTAGATAAAATTGCTGCCGGTTTTGAAACTACAGAAAGCGGATTGCGGTATCAGTTCATACATAAGGGTTCCGGAAAACGTGCGGAGAAAGGCAGTAAAGTAGCTGTTCATTATAAGGGACAATTAATTGACGGACAAGAATTTGATAACTCTTTCAAACGCAAACAACCTATTGAATTTACCGTTGGTGTTGGTCAGGTAATTGAAGGTTGGGACGAAGGGATTATGTTATTGCATGTAGGCGATAAAGCACGTTTTGTAATTCCATCACAACTGGGTTATGGTACTCGCGGAGCCGGTGGTGTGATTCCTCCAAATGCTACCTTGATTTTTGATGTAGAACTGGTAGATGTAAAATAATTCAAAAATACCTCTTAATCTTAAGAGGTATTTTTATTTTTGTGAAATGAAAAAGATAATTTTCTTTATTGCAGGTTTATTTTCAATGAATGTTAATGCTCAAATCAGCGATGCTATTCATTGCGGATATGATTTTACGAGCTATATTGTGGTAAAACCTCACGAGGTTGGAAAAACAGAAACGATTAACGGATTGAAAATTTCTATTTGTGACGAAAACGGAAACGAAGTCATTAATAACGATTTTAAATTAAGCTGGAGAAACAATAATAAACCTTTGCACTTTGTCAGGAATTATAAAATCGATCAGAATAATAAAAGATTGGAAGGCTTTGACAGCGGAAAATGGTTTTATTATTTTGCAGAAGATCATTACCTGGTCACGGTTTCCAATACTTTTCCCGCAGAAGAATATTATCTGAAGATTGAAGATCCAGACGGAGCAGAAAACGGTGGACATTTCAAGCCGTTTATGATGCAGCTGGCATCTTATAATATGTATATTTTGTGTACGTCGGAAGAACGTCAGAAGGCTATACAATTTGGTAGAAAAGTGGTGAACAAACCTATCGAGGTGGTTTTAGAAAGATATTAAAAAGAAAGAAGACCAGTTTTGGTCTTCTTTCTTTAACTTGAAACTTTTTGTTGGTTAGAAGTATTTTTAAAATACATTTCTGCAAAGCTCATATTTCTTCCATGTTCAATACGTTTGTGGAAAACTTCCGGACTGATTTCTGTGGGTTTTGAAAAACCACAGGCACCGATAAATTCTCCAAATGCTTTCATGGTATTTTTATGGAAAGTTGCCACACGTACCGATTTGTCGGTCACATCCATTCCTTCATACAGCAACGGATCCTGAGTAGCAATACCAACCGGACATTGACCGCTGTCGCATTTTAATGCCTGAATACACCCTAATGCAAACATCATTCCGCGGGCAGAATAACAAGCATCTGCACCTAATGCCATTGTTTTTGCCAAATCAAAAGCAGAAATAACTTTTCCGGCGGCGATGATTTTTATGTGTTCGCGGATATTGTATTGCTTCAGAGTTTCATCGGTAAGAACCAGTGCGTCTGACAATGCCATTCCCATATAATCTATAAATTCCAGCGGAGCAGCACCTGTACCTCCTTCGGCACCGTCGATAGTAATGAAATCCGGATAAATACCAGTATCACTAAACGCTTTAATGATTGAAATAAATTCATCTTTCCGACCGATACATATTTTGAATCCAACAGGTTTTCCGCCACTCAGGGTACGTAATTTACCAATGAAATGTGCCAGTTCTGTCGAATTGCTGAATGCCGAGTGTGATGAAGGCGAGTGTATAGTTGTATGAGGTTTTACGTTACGGATTTGTGAAACTTCAAGCGTGTTTTTTCCCGCAGGCAACAATCCTCCGTGTCCCGGTTTTGCACCTTGTGATAATTTAAGCTCAATCATCTTTACTTCAGGATATTGCGAACGTTCTTTAAATAGTTCATCACTAAAGAATCCGTGTTCATCTCGACACCCAAAATATCCCGTTCCAATTTGCCAGATCAGATCACCACCGGATCTGTGGTACGGAGAAATCCCTCCTTCGCCGGTATTGTGGGCAAATCCGCCTAACTTCGCTCCTTTGTTCAGAGAAACGATGGCTTTTTTGCTCAATGCACCATAACTCATCGCACTGATATTGTAAATACTGGCACTATAAGGTTGAGAACATTGTTCGTTTCCGATCAGCGTTCTGAAATTAAAGTCAGAAATCGTTTTTGGATATACAGAATGTGATGCCCATTCATAACCAATTCGGTTTGGGTCGTCCTGCATACCAAAAGCAACAGTTTGCTTTTCGTTTTTGGCTCTTTGATAAACGATCGAACGCTCGCGGCGATTAAAAGGTTTACCATCTAACTCACCTTCCCAGAAATACTGACGCAGCTCCGGACGAATTTCTTCCAGCATATAACGCAAACGACCAATAATCGGATAGTTTTTACGAATAGTATGTTTGGTCTGAAAGGCATCTTTAAAAGCAAGGTAAAATAAAACGACGGGAACAATTAATGTTGTGTAGCTCCAGTTGTTAAAGAAAACTACGTATAAAGCAGCTGCTAAATAGGTAATTATAAAAGCCCAAATTACCTGTCTGATTACAAATCGATTTAAAAATTTTTGATGTAACATAGGTTTTTAAATGCAATGATTCTTTGTTGTTAATTAAATCCTTTAAAAAAATTACCTATTTCCTTAAAATATTACATTCAATAGTGCTTTTTGTGGCAGGTGTTTTATATAATTCGTATTTTACACCAACTATTTTTTTCATATTCATAAAGGAATATAGTGGTTGCAAAGGTATAAAAAGTATTGGATTATTATATTAATTTCCACTTAATATTACATCCGATACTTGGTTTTTGTAATTCATTGATTCTTCGGTTATAAAGTATAGCATCAATTGCATTTCTAAGGTCTGAGCCACTCACCACTACACCATTATTGGGACGTGAATCATCCAGTTGTCCGCGGTAAATCAACCGATCCGACGCGTCAAACAAATAAAAGTCGGGTGTACAGGCAGCGTCATAAGCTTTGGCGATTTGTTGGGTTTCATCGTAAAAATAAGGGAAATTAAACCTGTTCTTAAACGCAAATTCGGTCATCAGTTCGGGTGCATCCTGAGGATATTGACTGACATCATTACTGGAAATAGCGATAAACCCAATACCCTGCACACGATAATCATTTGAAATACGAACCACTTCTTCAATAACATGGTGCACAAACGGACAGTGATTGCAAATAAAAAACACCAATGTGCCTTTTTCGCCTTTTGTTTCGTCAAAAGATTTTTGTCTTTGTGTGGTAGTATCCCATAGCGAAAATGAAGGAGCAGAAGTGCCTAACGCTAACATATTGGATGGAGTACGAGCCATAAATTTTTCTGTAAAGTTACGAAAAAAAATGGTAGTGTCGCATTTAATACTGAAGCCTGTCCGCTTTATTTTTTTATTTTCTATTCGCCAAATAAAAAAAAAGAATTATATTTGCCCCACTTTTGAATCAACCTCTGGCGAAAACCGTGTATGTTGTTTTGAATTAACTTATTAAAAATATTTGACAATGTCTTTAGATTTAGTAAAATTCGTTCAGGACGAATTCGTTACCAAAAAAGATTTCCCGGAATTCAAAGCCGGAGACACCATTACTGTTTATTACGAAATTAAAGAGGGAGAGAAAACAAGAACCCAGTTCTTTAAAGGAGTAGTAATCCAAAGAAGAGGAAGTGGTGCAACAGAAACATTTACCATTCGTAAAATGTCTGGAAATATCGGCGTAGAGCGTATCTTTCCAGTAAATATGCCTGCTTTACAAAAAGTGGAATTAAATCAAAGAGGTAAAGTTCGCAGAGCTCGTATCTTTTACTTCAGAGAACTTACTGGTAAAAAAGCAAAAATCAAAGAATTACGTCGCAAGTAATTTCTTTCAAAATCATAAAAAACACCGTTTCAAAAAACGGTGTTTTTTTATTTTCCTTACTTGGTTAGGATGTGGGTAAATTTAATTTTCACTTTCCATTACTACAATAGTTCGTTAAAAACTGGATTAAATATTTGATTAACAAGAAAACAAGTGTTTAAAATTAGTATAATTTATTGAATATCATTATATTAGGTATGTCTTCAAGGTGCATAAAAGTATGATTTTTCAAGAATTATTCCAGTTCAAATATCAGGAAAAACAAGCTCTAAACAAGAAAATAAGTATTAAAAGAATGAGAAAAATGGCAGCGTGGGATTTAGAGTACCTAAATGAACTCATTAAATTTTAGGCTTTGCTAATTAAATATAGGTAATTTATTATTTCTGTAACTCATCAATAAAAGGATAGATAACCCAAGCATTTTGATGCTTTTTGAGTAGCATTTAGTCTTCCTTCTCATTCTTGCTAAGAAATGCCTAAACAAACTATTGTATCCCTCTATCGTAAAAGTTTCGGATTTTGATTGAATATGCTTTTCCCTGGGAACAACCTCTTGGTATGCTTTCCAATAATCACTTGCTATTGTATTCATTTTATGGTGTTCTATTTCTTTCCATAACTGTTTGGCTGTGTTGTTGC
>DATGMY010000282.1:0-2814 GCA_035307005.1 Flavobacterium sp.
AGCATCTAATTTTATTTGATATTCCGTATCAGAAATTTTTTCGATACTCGATTTCCACTTTACAGGATCTTGTACTTGCGAAAATCCTAAGCCGGTTACAAAAAGAACCAGCATTGTGAGTAAATTTCTCATTGATGTAAACTTAATTTATATATTTTATTTGTTTTACTTGTTACTCTAAACCTGTTGTCGGCACGCAGACCGACAATCCAGATGATTTTTTCGTCGTTGTTGACTAAAAGCCACGTTTGATCTTTTTCAACTATTGACAACTTTTCATCTTTGAAAAATTTTGATACTTTTTTAATTCCCTGCATCCCAAACGGCACAAAGGTTTCGCCTTGTTTTTTCTTTCTCAGAACCAATGGCCATTTCAAAAGTTCAGCATCTACGAAAATAGTATTTTTATCTGAATCAGCATCAATAGAAGAAACTTTTGAAAGAAGCAACGAAACAGGAAGATTAGAAAAATCATTAACAGTATTTATATGATATTCCGATTTTCTTTCTTCTATATTTTTAATTATAATGAATTCGCCTCGGTTTTTCAGCAAAGTAAATTTATCATTTTTTAACAATTTACCGGAATCAGCCTTAAAAATCTTCTCGATTTCAGTAACAGACAAAAAGCCAAAATCTTTTAAAAATTCTGACAAATAGATTAAATGATCAGAAAACAAAGTGCTTTGTTCCAGATTGATATGAATATGCTGATCACTCTTTTGCACACATTGTTCCTTAAAACATTTCAATGCTTCTCCGGCGAGAAATTGTGTGTTTTTGAGATGTGTTAAAGTATTTTGAAAAGATTGTAAAAAATTAAGATTTTCTTCTTTGAGTACCGGTACGATTAAATGCCGGATTTTATTGCGAAGGTATTTGGTGGTTTGATTCGACGCATCTTCACGCCATAAAATACCGTTTTCAACTGCATACCCCTGAATTTCTTCCCGGGAAAAAGGCAACAACGGACGAACCACCTTTTCGTTTCTTTCAGGGATTCCTACCAAACCTCCGATACCTGTTCCACGTGTAAAATTGATCAGAAACGTTTCTACCTGATCGTCTAAATGATGGGCTGTGGCAATGTATTGATAATCATTTATTTGACACAATTCCCTGAACCAGTTATAACGCAGTTCGCGTGCCGCAATCTGTATGGAGACATTTTGCTCCTTAGTATATGCAACTGTATCAAAACGTTTTAAATGAAAAGCAATTTTATTTTCTAAACAATATTTTTGAACCAACGCTTCATCCAGATCACTTTCCTCATCACGCAACTGAAAATTACAATGTGCTACGGCAAAATCCAACTTTAACATCTGAAACAAATGTAAAAGCACCATACTGTCCACGCCACCGCTTACTGCCAAAAGCGTTTGATGATGTAACAATTCCGGAAAGTTCTGTTCGATATGTTGTTTGAATTGTACTAACATTGCTCCAAAACTTTTTTCATAGCGTTTGCCTTTAATAAACATTCATTGTATTCGTCCATAGCATTGGCATTGATGGTAATGGCACTGCCTACGCTAAATGATACGTATTTTTTTTCTTGATTGTACAAAATACTACGGATAATCACATTGAAATCAAAGTCGCCTTTTGGAGTAAAATAACCTATTGAGCCACTGTATAATCCACGTTTAGATTGTTCAACTTCCTCAATGATTTTCATCGCCGAAAGCTTCGGAGCACCGGTCATACTTCCCATCGGAAACGTAGTACGGATGATTTCTAACGGATTTTCATTCTCAGATACTTCAGATACCACAGTCGAAATCATTTGATGTACCTGCTTGAATGAATAAATACCAAACAACTCTTCAACTTCAACAGATCCTTTTACTGCGGTTCGGGATAAATCATTGCGAACCAAATCTACAATCATCACATTTTCAGATTGTTCTTTTGAGTTGTGTTTTAATTGCTGTTTTAAAAATTCGTCTTCTTCACTTGTTAATCCACGTTTTGCTGTGCCTTTAATAGGTTGAGAAATGACTTTCGTTCCCTGTTTTTTTAAATAACGTTCAGGCGATGCCGAAAGTACAAAATGTTTCCCAAATTTTCCAAAACAGGCAAAAGGCGGCTCAGAAATCTGATTGAGATTCCAAAAAGTATTTGCTGGTTCTATCTCCGAATTCTCAGCATAAAACTCCATACAATAATTGGCTTCGTAAATATCGCCCCGCTGGATGTGATGCATCATTTTATCAAAACCTTTCCGGTAATCGCCCAAAGAAACACGCTCTTTGACAGTCATTGATGGCTGTGTTGAAACTGCTTCTACTTTTGTAGCAACAATATCCTTAAAATCCGTTTCTGCTTCATCTTCGCACATTGTCAGGTATTCAAAACGCACTTCATTTTCTTCAATAAAAAATATTTTTTTGGGCTGAAAAAAGAATAATTCCGGAAAGTTCAATTCATCATTATTCTGAGAATGAAGATCCTCAACATCGTTTTTTAAATCATAACTTAAATAGCCAAAAAGCCAATCCTGAGTATGACGATGGTATTCTTCCAAACGATTGAAAGCATTCCATTCGTCGGTCTGCAACAACGTAAATGCATCGGTAGCCAACACTGCATCCATCGAATGATAAGAATCGGGGTAATGATTACTGTCTAAATAAGCTACTTCGCGAAACTGTTGTGCCCATCGAAGTAACTGTTTTTTAAAGACATCAAGATGATCAATCGTAAAACGAAAAGAAGTACGTTTCATTAATTTTCAAAAATACTGGTTAATTTTTCCGAAATTTCGTTCAGAAAATCTTTATTCAGAATCCGTTGATTTTCTTTATCAAA
>DATGMY010000283.1:0-2422 GCA_035307005.1 Flavobacterium sp.
AAAATGGAAACGAAAGATAAAAACCGATAAATACTTGTTTGCAGTAAAAGCATTGAGTAAGGTTTTTCGAGCCAAATATGTAGCCTTGCTACGCAAAGAAAAGTTGGCAGATGTTCGAATCTTGCAAAGTCTGTTTGAAAAGAACTGGGTTGTTTACGCCAAACGACCTTTTGGCGGACCCAAACAAGTAATAGAATATTTAGGAAGATATACGCACAAGGTTGCCATAAGTAATCATAGGATAAAGAATGTAACAGATCAAGAAGTTACCATCAACTATAAAGATTATAGAGACGGAAGTAAAACCAAGCAGCTTACCTTAAAAAACGAAGAATTTACAAGGCGATTTAGCTTGCATATTTTACCCAAACGTTTTGTACGAATCAGACATTACGGAATATTAAGCAGCAGTTGGAAACGAGGAAAACTCCAACAATTACAAAAAGAGTTAAACGTAGTTCGCCCAAAAATTGAACCCAAAACGCAACATAAAAAATGCTATTGTTGTAAAGTCGGTAATCTGATAACCTTGCATGTTTTTGGGCAAAGAGGTCCGCCGGAAATGTATCTTATCGGAAATACACTTGCATCTGTGAATTAGCTTTTACGGGTAAGGGAGCTTGTGTTTAATTCATACAAAAACACACATAAAACACTTTAAAAACCATAAGTTCAAACACAAAAAAAGTAGTAATGCTAAAATTACTACTTGTATATCTTAAAGCTACACCTCGAAAACTCCATAATACATTATAAGCTCCCAAAGGTTCCGTTCAACGGGCTTTCATCTCTAGCCCTCCGGGCAAGACGAAAGCTTAGTTATTATTGGCGGTAGTTTTTTTATCATTACGTTTCTGCAATTCCACCAACATTTGTTATTTGTCCACCCACAAATTTAAATTCAAGTCCGTGTTCTGTGTCCAACTTATAGCGAATTGATAATTTGATTGTTTTGTCGTCTAAAACTCTCAAATACATAATCTCTTTAATATTTTCATTGTGTTTGTCCACGTTGTCAATATTTAATGCTGGTTCGCCTGATTTTTCAGAATTTTCATAAAAATGTGCGTATAATTTTAAATATCTTTCATATGCTTTATCTTGAATACTTTTGATATTTATTTCAATATTCTCAATAAAATTTTGATAAGTTTCTGCAAATTCTGTCAACCGATTTTCGGTCGGAAATTCTTCAATTTCTTCTCCATCTTCATCATATTCTTCACCTAAAAAAATTTCAACGTTTTGCTTGTCAAAAAATGGATTTGAAAAAGTTATGTCGGACGAAAATCCCGCCCAATCTTCTTCTACTTTTCCCCAATATTTATGTGTCATAATTATTTCTGTTTTTGTCTGTGTTGTCGGTTCTGCAAAATTACCGCTAACGTTCCTCGTGTATGAGTTGTGGCGTGTCTCCTCACGAACCATTAAAAGTACAAAACTCCGCAGGAAAACCCAGTGGATTTCAAAATAAGCACATACCTAGCCATAACTTATACACGGTGTTGTGCAACGTATTCATTTCACTATTAATTTGTCCGAAATCATTATTCCATTATAACTTGCATTAAAATGTTTCAACGAAAGTTCATCTTTAATTATCGGCTTAAAATATAAATCGGTTGTGTCGTTCTCAATATCGATTTCAAATTGATATGCTCCAAATCCGCCTCTTTCAGCTTTTAATATAATTGGATTCTTAATTTCATATCCTTGCTTTGAGGTGTCTCGTACAGTTCCAAATTGCACTAAATCCTCTGGGACATCTGGAACAAATACAAATTCGCCATAATATTTCTCTCCTTTTTTTATTCGGCTATTTTTGATTGGATAATGCTTCACAAAGACTTTTTCAAACACAAACTTATTTTCAAATTTTTTTAATTCCGAGTTAAGGCTGTCATTTTGGAGTTGTAATTGGTCAATTCGGCTTTGCATTTCAGTTTGGTTTCCACAACTGGATATTAAAATCAGCATTAATAAAAAGTAAATTTTATTCATATAGTTTAGTTTGTTGTTTATTAATCAGCTCGATTTTCCTTGGGCGGTAATATGTTGCACAACTTGCATATTGACGCAAGTTTTACCGTTTTTAATCGTTTGTAAATATTTGTTGATGCTAATCTACAAAAAAAAACAATATACTAAGACTTGCGGTTTTCAATCATTAGTCAATGGTGTGACCAATTACAGTAGTTTTGTTCGTTAAAATTGCTCTACCGTTATCTCATGGTTTACCATTGCACCTGTTAAATTTCCTGTGGCTACAGCATTAGCTACCGAACGCATCGGGCTGGAATTATCTCCACAGGCATAGATACCGGGAATTGTCGTTTTTTGAAACAAATCTACTTTGATGTGCCCCATTTCAGTGATTTCACAACCTAAATCCAACGGAATTTTACAGTGTTGCTCAAACGGA
>DATGMY010000284.1:0-3713 GCA_035307005.1 Flavobacterium sp.
AAGAAATCGTTTCAATTCCCGAAAAAGAAGAAATTATTCCTGTCCATAAAATAAAAGAAAAACCGCTTATAGCAGCACGTTCCAATGTGGAAATTAAAGTAGATCCGGAACGGTTGCTCCGAAGTGCAGAGATTGAACGGCAGATTGAAAATGCCACCACCGAAGGGCAAAATTTCTGGAAAAAAGTAGCAGAAAAACATCAGCTTGTACAAAGTCATTAACAACATAAAAATAAAAACAATGAAAAAAACAGTTTTAACCACAGCTTTTTTATTAGGCGTTTTCAGCATTCAGGCACAGGAATTTTTCAGTGAGAAACGTCCGGTTCAAACCGAAACAGAGTTTACCAGAAGAGTCAACGATATTTCGTATGATATTGACGTCATTATCAAAACCAATAAAGACAAGCTGAAAGAAGCTTTGAATGAAATAGAGAGGCAAGTAGAAAACAACGAACTGACCAAAGAAGAGGCGGATAAATTACGCAACGAAAAAGCGGAGTTTTATGCGCAAAAAATTGAAGAAGAAACCGCATTGCAGGAAAGCCGCATTAAAAAGCTTATCAACAATAAGATTGAAGACAACATCAATTTCAGTACCGATATGAGTGCTTATCAAAAACAGTTGATTGAGAAAAAAGTGTTGTTTGTAGCGGAATATATTTTTGGGCATAGCATTATGCTTATAGATAATAAGTTTAATAATGATTATTATAAAAGTTCAGCATTGACTTCATTTGGAGTTAGTTTGGGAGCAAAAACACGAATAGGAGAAGAAACCTCACGTATTTTCTGGAAATCAGGATTAGAAATAAATTTACATGTGATACAAGTTAAAAACAACAAAACTATTGATGATGTTGATAATCAAACTGTATTGATAGAAATGCCCTTTAAGTTAGATAAATCAACTTTAACTTTTTCTGATATTAGATGGTCTAATTATTTGGAATACGATTTTTCTAAGAAAAAGCATGATGAATTCGGAAATCCGATTATTAAATCGCATCAATCTTTTTATGTTGGAATCGGTGGATATATTGGCATTGCTCCTAATACCAGTAAAACTTTGACCTATATAAAAGATGGTGAGAAATACAGAGAAAGTACATGGTCACGTTTTAATTCAGAACGATTTATGTATGGAGTAGGGGCTTATGTGGGGTATAAAGCGTTTAGCATAAGAGCATCCTATAATTTAAATAATACTTTTAAAAAATCATTTGCAGATCAGAATATGTTTAATGTTAGTTTAGTATTATCTTTGATATAATCTTCGTAAGAAGGGTGTTAAAAGTGCCGTTTTTATGACTTTAAAAAAAAATGTTAAAAAATGGCACAAACTTTGTTTAAGGTGTAACATATCATTTAACAAGTTTACTTACTCTTTAAAATAAAATATTCATGAAAGAAATAGTATGCATTGCATTATTAGCTTTTGGTTTCACGGCAAATGCCCAGGAAACAGATGTTGTATCAATTCTTACCAACAATCAAATCATTAAAACTGCTTACGAAAGTGGAACATTGACCATAAAAGAAAAAATAGAAGTGGTCAATGAACAAGTTGAAGAAGGACACATTACCGAAAATCAGGCATATCAGATCATCTCAAAGATGATGGAGCAAAATGAAAATGAAGTTGTTGAAATCGATGAAGACTATGATTATGACTGGGGAAAAGAGCAAAACCCGTTTGATTTCGCTATGGGTGTTGAGGTGGACACAGTAGTGAGATACAAAAAAGATATAAAACCTTATATAGCATTTGGTGTGGGAAATGTCGCTACGGACGGAGCTTTTGCTAATTCAGAATTCGGCTATTTGCGTTCCAATTATTTTGAATGGGGAATTGGAGTGCGTGTACCTTTTAACCAATACAACAACAAATGGGGAATTCGTTATGGTTTAGGGTTTAAATACAACGGATTGGCAACCACACAAAACCGCGAATTTGCCCTGAATGGTAATGAAACTATTACAGAATCTTCTAACGAGAATTTGAGAAACGGTTATGCTTATTTACGCAATACGTATATTACCATTCCTGTTTCATTGGATTTTACCACAACCAGCAAAACATATAATGCTGCCAATCGTAAGTTTGATACCAAATCAGGATTTAACTTTGGAATAGGAGGATATATAGGTTACAACATCAACTCAAAACAGCATTTGCGCTATGAAAATACGGATGGATACAAAATTTACGAACAACAAAAAGGAAACTGGAATGTAACAGATTTTCAGTACGGTCTTGCAGCTTATGCAGGATTAGACTGGGTTAAACTTGTCTTTAAATATGATTTGAATCCGGTATTTAAAAACAATCCGGTCGATCAGAATTATTGGAGTTTGGGATTACAATTAGGATTATAAAAACAAAAACCAGCCTTGAGCTGGTTTTTTTATGCACGGGTGGAGGGATTCGAACCCCCATCAACGGTTTTGGAGACCGCTATTCTACCCTTGAACTACACCCGTAGGTCAATTTGACTGCAAATATAAACGTAAAAACTTCAGTAAACCAAACGTTTTTTGACTTTAAATTTGAACCATTTCTTAATCTGTTGACAATCAAAATTCATATTATAAAGTTATGATGAGATCTTGTGAATTCACAGGTTCTTTTTTTCTTTCTGAATACAATAGTTTGTATTTTTGTACCAAATCAAAAAATATGTTAGAAAACAAAGATCAAAATAAAACCTCATTGGCACAATTAGGCGAATTCGGGCTGATTGACCATATCACTAAAAACTTCCAAATTCGTCAAAAATCTACGTTGAAAGGAATCGGAGACGATGCCGCAGTATTGGATTTTAAATCGAAAAAAGCAGTGCTTACCACCGATTTACTGATCGAAGGCGTGCATTTTGATTTAAGTTATATGCCGTTAAAACATTTGGGTTATAAGGCGGTGGTGGTAAATCTATCAGACGTATGTGCGATGAATGCCACCCCTACACAGATTACGGTTTCTATTGCGGTTTCCAACCGTTTTCCGTTGGAAGCTGTTGAAGAATTGTATGAAGGCATTCGATTGGCGTGCGAATTTTATAAAGTAGATCTGGTAGGAGGAGATACCACTTCGAGTACTACTGGATTAATGCTGAGTGTTACAGCGATTGGCGAAGTAAAAAAAGAAGATGTTGTGTATCGTTCAGGTGCTCAAGAAAATGACTTACTTGTTGTAACCGGCGATATTGGAGCCGCTTATATGGGATTACAGATTTTGGAACGCGAAAAGCAAGTGTTTCTGGTCAATCCGCAAAATCAACCCGATTTGGATGAATATACCTATATTATTGAACGACAATTAAAACCCGAAGCAAGAACAGATATTAAAGATGTACTGAAAAATTTAGACCTAAGACCAACTGCAATGATTGATGTTTCCGACGGAATTTCATCCGAGATTATGCACATTTGCAAAGCATCAGAAGTGGGCTGCAATCTTTTTGAGGAAAAATTACCTCTGGATCCGCAATTTATCAATGTGTGTGAAGAGTTTAACCTTGATAGTACTACGATTGCTATCAACGGGGGGGAAGACTATGAATTGCTTTTCACGATTAAAATAGAAGATTACGATAAAATCAAAGGAAATCCAAACTTTACCGTTATCGGACACACAACTCCAAAAAGTGACGGAATCCATTTAATTACCCGTGAAAACACTAAAATCCCTTTGAAAGCTCGCGGATGGAACGC
>DATGMY010000285.1:0-6987 GCA_035307005.1 Flavobacterium sp.
GTTTTACTCTGACAAGTTTTCCTTGCGATACATACCGATCCAAAGCTTTTTTATCTTTCAGGTTTTTGATACCGTGAGATTTTGCGGCGTTCAAGTGAGCTACATACTCTTTTGAAGGTGGTGTAACACCTCTGCGAGCCTGAGAAAAAGTTGCAACCGATAAAAATAAAGACAGGAAGACAAAAAAGATACGTACCATTGATTTTTTTATTCAGACAAAAATAGGTATAATTATACAAACAACAAAAAGGGCTTTGTGAGTGTTTAGTATATTTATTAGTAACCTGAGTTCGATTAATAGCATCAGGCATTAGCCCGATAAAAGAAATAAAGCATAAAAAAGGCTTTAGCCTAAAAAAAATGGTTAGGCTAAAGCCTCTTATGAGATGAATTTACAGAATGGGCTAAAGCCCATTCCAATGGATAAAAATAATCGAACTCAGGTTAGAAACTCAAAGTTCATAGTTTCAGACTTTATTTGAGACCAATAAAATGTTTTTAGAAACCTTTAACATACAGCATTCTACAAAAGAACGACGAACTTCCGTAAAATTTAATTATTTTTGAGCAAAATTCATTTTGATGCGCCGCATTTTATTATTCATTATATTATTTATATCGGTTGGTTCTTATGCCCAGGAGGATTACCAAGCTCAACAACGAAATCTGGAAGCACGGAAAAATGCTATATTAAAAGAAATTCGTGAATTTCAGTCGTTGCTCAATACCAATAAAAAGCAGGAACGGGATATATTATCTGAGCTCAATGCGCAAAACCGGAAAATAAAACTGCAGCAGGAACTGATTGCCAATTCTCAAAAACAATACCGCAATCTGGCAAATGACATTTATGTCAATACCTTGGCAAGCAATAAATTAAAAAGAGAATTAAAGGTTTTAAAAGAAGATTATGGCAAAACAGTACGGATGTCGTACAAATCACGTTCCGACCAAAGCAAAGTATTGTTTATCTTATCCTCAGACAGTTTTTTACAGGCATATAAACGGGTGCAGTACCTGAAACAATATGCCAATTTCCGTAAAACACAAGGCGATGAATTACAGATAAAAACAGAAGAATTAGAACGCATCAATGCAAACCTGGAAGTTCAAAAAGCAAAGCAGCAAAAAATTATTCAGGAGCAGGAACAGGAGAAAAAAGCTTTGGAAGGCGACCGTAAAAAACAAAACGAATTGATGGCACTTGTGAAACAAGACAGTAAAAAATACTCTGATCAGATTCGTAAAAAGCAACAGGAAACCAAGAAAATAGAACAACAAATTCAGGCAGTTGTAAAAAAGATGATTGAAGAAGACAACCGCAAACGCAGAGAAGAAGAGGAACGCAAAGCCAAAGCTGCCGGAAAAACTCTTCCTTCAAAGCCTGTTTCTTCTACCCGATTGGATATGACTCCGGAAGAAAAAGCTCTGGCAGCCAATTTCAGCAACAACCGCGGTCGTTTGCCGTGGCCGGTGGAACGAGGATATATTTCTACAAAATACGGAACCATCAGGCATCCCGAACATGCAAATGTTACTTATGAAAGTCACGGAGTTGAAATCACTTCTGAACAAGGACTCCCGGTGCGCAGCGTATTTGAAGGAACGGTTTCCGAAATTCAGGTTATCGGAAATTCCAAGGCTGTTTTAATCCGTCACGGAGAATACATTACTGTTTATCAAAACCTTGCTTCGGTTTCGGTTTCCGCCGGTCAGAAAGTATCCACCAAACAACAAATAGGCACCGTTGGAATTAATTTTGAAGGGAAAGCAGTCATCAAATTTATGGTGATGAAAAATACAGAGTTCAACAATCCACAAACGTGGTTAAGCAGTAAATAAGATATGGAATTAAAAAAACCTTTCAATCTTAAACAATGGATTGAAGAAAACAGAGCGTTATTGAAACCACCGGTGGGCAATAAGAACTTGTATGTTGATTCCGGAGATTTTATCGTGATGCTTGTAGGCGGACCCAATGCCCGGAAAGATTATCATTACAACGAATCGGAAGAATTTTTTTATCAGTTGGAAGGAACGATCCAGATTGCGATTCAAACAGAAAACGGAAAAGAAGTCATTGAATTAAATGGTGGTGATGTGTTTCTGCTTCCTGCAAAAGTGCCGCATTCGCCCATTCGGACGGAAGGTTCTGTAGGATTGGTGGTTGAAGTGAAACGCCATGATCAAAATACCAAAGACGGATTACTTTGGTTTTGCGAGCATTGCAATGAAAAACTGTACGAGGTTTATTTCCCGTTAACGAATATTGAGACAGATTTCTTGCCGCATTTCAGACACTTTTATCAATCTGAAACATTAAGAACGTGTAAAAGTTGTGGAAATGTTATGGAAGCTGATCAGCGATTTATCGGATAGTTTCAGATAATTCTTATCTTAGCAAAAACAAAATTTATTAAAACAAAACCGGCTTCATTGCCAAAAATACTATGAATACGATTTTACAACAATTAGGTTTAAACCAGACAAATTCAGGATCATCAACAGGATCCGATTGGTTTGCAAACGGAAAAGAAATTTCCTCATACACACCGGTGGACGGTTCGCTGATCGCTTCGGTAACGACTTCTACTGAAGAAGATTATGAGAAAGTGATTCAAAAAGCTTCGGAAGCTTTTAAAACCTGGAGAATGGTTCCTGCACCCAAGCGCGGAGAGATTGTCCGTCAGGTGGGAGAGGCACTGCGTGAAAACAAAGAAGCTTTAGGAAAATTAGTTTCTTATGAAATGGGAAAAAGCCTTCAGGAAGGCTTGGGTGAAGTTCAGGAAATGATCGATATTTGTGATTTTGCCGTAGGCTTGTCACGCCAGTTATATGGTTTTACGATGCACTCGGAAAGACCGATGCACCGTATGTACGAGCAATACCATCCGCTTGGAATTGTAGGTATTATCAGTGCTTTTAATTTTCCTGTGGCTGTTTGGTCGTGGAATGCCGCGCTTGCCTGGGTTTGCGGAGACGTATGTGTTTGGAAACCAAGTTCAAAAACACCTTTATGTGCTGTTGCCTGCCAAAACATCATTACCAAAGTTTTCGAGAAAAACAATGTTCCGGAAGGAGTCAGTTGTTTGGTTACCGGAAATGCAACAGGAGATTTGATTAACAACGATTCCCGTATTTCTTTGGTGTCGTTTACAGGTTCTACCAGAATCGGACGCCACGTTGCCAAAACCGTTGCAGAGCGCTTCGGAAAAACTATTTTGGAATTGGGCGGAAACAATGCGATCATCGTATCCGAACACGCCGATTTGAGTATGGTATTGGTAGGGGCTGTTTTCGGGGCTGTTGGTACTGCAGGACAACGCTGCACTTCGACCCGCCGTTTGATTGTTCACGAAAGTGTTTACGACAAAACAGTAGAAACATTAAAGAACGCTTACGCACAATTAAAAATAGGAAATCCTTTGGATCAAAACAACCACGTGGGTCCACTGATTGATCGGAAAGCTGTGGAAGATTATTTGAAAGCTATTGAAAAAGCCAAAGCCGAAGGCGGAAACATCATTGTAGAAGGCGGTGTTTTGACAGGAGAAGGTTACGAAAGCGGTTGTTATGTAAAACCGTGTATCATTGAAGCTAAAAATGAGTTTGAAATTGTACAGGAAGAAACCTTTGCTCCGATTTTGTATGTATTGAAATACAGCACAATTGAAGAAGCGATTGATATGCAAAACAACGTGCCGCAAGGATTGTCGTCTTCTATTTTTACTGCCAATATGCGCGAAATGGAACTGTTCCTTTCACAAGCTGGTTCAGATTGCGGTATTGCCAACGTAAACATTGGTACGTCCGGAGCAGAAATCGGAGGAGCTTTTGGAGGAGAAAAAGAAACAGGTGGCGGTCGCGAATCAGGTTCTGATGCGTGGAAAGCCTATATGCGCCGTCAGACCAACACCATCAATTACGGAGCGGAATTGCCACTGGCACAAGGAATTAATTTTAATTTATAAAAACAAAAAATCATGAGAAAATTATTTATTGCAGCAACGATGCTGTTTGCTGTACAATTCGCTTCAGCACAGTCGGCTGATTTTAAAAAGGATATGTTAGAGGTTATTAGTGTTTCAGGAACGTCTGCTAATTTTACCGCCTTTTTAGATCCTATTATGGAACAAATCCCGGAAGATAAACATGCTGATTTTAAAAAAGATTTTGAAGGATCCTTACCGGGCTTATATGAAAAAATGGCTGAAGTAATGATGAAATACTATACGCACGATGATGTAAAAAAAATGTTAGAGTTTTACAATTCACCGGTAGGGAAAAAAATGCAGGCTGTGACACCTGAAATTATAAAAGACCAGATGTCGGCAACACAAGAGTGGCAGATGCAACTTCAAGGGGTTTTGATGAAATATATGTATTAAGAAAACAACTGAAAAGAAGAAAAAAGCAAGTGTAACAACTTGCTTTTTTGTTGTTTTAGTGTTAAAACAAAACAATTGTCCGTCAATTTTTCATACTTTAGCTCTTTATAAATTTTTAATTTTTTTACTATGAAAAAGATGTTTTATACGTTTATAGCATTGTTTACATTACAAATAGGTTTTGCGCAAGTTTCAAGTGAAGCAAAAACTTATATTAAAAATTCAGGAATTTCTGAACAGTTGGATGCAACAAAAACACAGATTCTTCCTAGTATTTTAGAGGAAAATGTTGCAGATTTCAACAAAGATTATGATGCTGCAGTAAAGGGTTATATTTCTGAATTAGAAACATTGGTTCACGATAATTTTGACGCAGCCGATTTAAAAAAGTATAACGAAAGTCTTGCAGCCAATACAGAACCGGAAGCAATGATGCCAAAGGATTTACAAGGATTTCAGCAAAAAGCAGGTACTTTACAAGAGAATTTAGCTCTATCTATAAATGGACTCGTAGTGAAATATGCCGATCCTGCCGTATTAGAACAAATGCAGTAATAAGGAAAACAGAATTTTTGACAAGAAGAGGCTTTATGCCTCTTTTTTTATAAAGTAATACCGTAGTGCATTTAGGCAATATTTATTTTTAAGTTGTTTATATTTCTCTTTGCACTTCTGCTTATTGTTTGAATGATAGTAAGTGTTGTTACTTTTGAGAGTATCCTTGTTTTAAAACCTAAAAAGCTTTTCGCATAATTTCTTCTAATCATAAATTGATCACATAATTGAGAAAACAGCGTCTCAATTCTCTTTCTGGATTTTCTTATCATATAAGGCTGAACCTTGTAATTTTTTTGATTTTTTCTCATTGGAACTTCAAGTTTATATTATGCGATGTGAATAAATCTAATAATCAGATGATAAATATCCCTTGTCTGCTAATACTGTACAGTCCTTAAGCTGTTGTTTTATATCTTTGAGTAATGAATGTAGGGCTGATACCAAACTTTGAAAGACACCTTCTACTGAACAAACAGCGTGCAATTTATAACCATAATAATGTATTTTTTGTGAAGCACAGTAACCTCTGTTTGGAAGGGCATAATCTGTTTCTTTGCATATTCTACTACGTGAACTTCTTGATAATTTGCAAACTTCTAAAGGCATACTCTCTACAACAAAATACATTTCAGTACCATTAAATTTTTCTGCCAATAATTTTCTAATGCGTTCCATATAGGCAAATAACCTTTTTTTTGTTGTAAACACTTTGATCTATAAGTAGCTAATTTCGAAGGTAATATCCTGAAGAGCTGATGCTCGCTGTCTATGCTCATATATTCAGAAGTCAGATTTATGGCGATTATTCTTAAATCAGTTAATTTGGGTTTGCGTATCTGATATAAAAAATTCTCACTATCAAGCTCTAATTCTTTTAATACTTCTAAAATTTTCTCGTAATTTGCTGTAAAGTTGTGCATTGAGTTGTTTGTGTGGTAATTGCAATTTACTGTTTTTTAGCAGATTGCACAATTTTTATTTAGTATAATTCAAATGCACTACGGGTAAAGTATTTTAAACTTTTTTTATTTTAAAGTATCGAAATCAAAAAATTCTGCAATTTTATAATATCAGGAGAATCCAATGAAATATTATTTTGCTTAAAGAACGCTTTAATATCTTTTTTATGTTCAGGAAAAGCCTTTGTCAAATCCTTTCCTTTATTAAAAGGGATTAATTTATCGTTGTATTCAATAAAGAATGTACTTTTTTTAAGCTTATATTCAGGCTGAGATGATTTTTCGTAACTGTTCTGAGCCATTTTAGATGCTTTATACTCCATTAGTTGTGTTGTATATATCCTGATTTTCGAGTTTTCATTGCCAACTGCCAATAAATACCCCTCTTTTGTCTCTTTCTTCGAAGGATACTCTTTCAAAACATAGGTTCTGTTATCTTCAAAACGGACTTCTTTATATTGTTCTTTAGATATATATATAATATTATTCACTACTTTTTCATATTCAAAAACATCCAAATAATTATTATATCGTAATTTAAATGCTTGAGAAGTTCCATTAACAGTAGCGTTTACAAAATCTTCATTACTATATTCACTCCCTAACAACACATCTTTCTCAAATGAACGGTTTAAAATATTCAAAGGAATTCCTGAGCCTATTTCTATAGTAGAAGAGTCCATACGTTCCATACCCAAACCACCTACTTGTGCATTTCCATCCTTACTATGTAAAAACACAAGTAATAATACAAAGTAAAAACATCTATACATAATCTAGCACGTTAAAAATTAAATACTTTCAAATATACATTTTTTTAGAATCAAGTCAAAAAAATCCCGAAAAAAATAAACTATATTTGCAGATAATAACTTTGGGAAACAACAGACGGAAAGCCAATATATAATCAACGGTTGATCAGGATGAAAGCACCCAAAGAAACAAACATTTTTTTGACATTTTATGCCAATGAAAAATATTAGAAACTTTTGTATCATCGCGCACATCGACCACGGAAAAAGTACCCTGGCGGATCGCTTGTTGGACGCTACGCAAACAGTTACGGCTCGTGAAGCCCAGGC
>DATGMY010000286.1:0-5462 GCA_035307005.1 Flavobacterium sp.
ATTTTAGTTCTAAAGCCGTTTTTGGCTTTTTTGTATTTAAAGGTACAAAATTAAGTATGTTTAAGTGCAAAAGATTTATTAATTCTCTGTTTTTATACTTTTTCCACCCATTTGTATTCGTTGGATGTTGCGTCTAACAAAGCGACATTTAGGTAATTGCTGATTTCAACCCCCTTAGATAGTATAATTTCTTTATTTTCGAAAAAGTAAATTGGATAAACTGTAGAATTCACATCGTGTAAAATAATTTGGTATCCCTCAAACTTTTGTGGTGGGGCATTTAATACAAATGATTCCTTATGCTCAATTTTTTTATATACACCCACATATTCTAATTGTTGAAAGTTTTGCCACGAACCATATTTTATTGAAATGAAAGAATAAAAGATTCTAAATTTTCGTCTAGATAAATCAAACTCAATTCCCTTTTTGTAAAACTGTAGAAGGGCAAATAGTAAAAATACGACAGCCAATATAATTAAACTTGTATCTTTTTGTGTAAACCAAAAGTAAAAAAGAAAGATATAACTTCCCATTCCAACTAAAAATCTGCTGTAAATATAAAAATTATCTCTTTTAAAATAAACTTTGATGTTGTTGCCCATTGTTTTAAATATATATGTCCAAATATAATTTTTTAAATCTTTCAATCATCCAAAATAATTTATCTTTGTACTAAACAACACCTAAACGATATGAAAATAGCCATCGGAAACGACCACGCTGGTCCGGAATACAAAAAAGTTCTTGTAGAACTATTGACTTCCAAAGGAATAGAAGTCGTAAACTATGGAACCGACACATCTGATTCGGTTGATTATCCCGATTTTGGTCATAAAGTAGCTCAGGATGTCGAGGATAAAAAAGTTGATTTTGGCATTGTCATCTGCGGTTCGGGCAACGGAATTGCGATGTCGGCAAACAAACATCAGGGTGTGCGTTGCGCACTGTGTTGGACAAAAGAAATTGCAGTTTTGGCACGCCAACATAATGATGCGAATGTGATTTCTATTCCGGCACGTTTTACGGCAATTCCTCAGGTTTTAGAAATGGTTGAAGCTTTTCTTTCTACAAAGTTTGAAGGCGGACGTCATGCCAACCGAGTGAATAAGATTGCTTGTAGATAATGAAAGTTTACTTATCAATGCTATTGTTTTTTATTCTTAATTTGGGGTTTTCTCAACAAATTCCCGAATTTGAATGCATTCTGAATGTTGATAAATTACCTTTTTCAAAAAGTGAAATTAGAGTTTATAAAGACCACAGCATTTCAACTGGTTTAGAATTGTTCCGTATTTATTATGATGAAGATAAAAAGGATTGGAATGCAGAGTTTTATCAGACCGTAGCAAAAGAATTAAAAGATAAAACTATTGAAGTAAAAATCCGACGATATGATTTAAAGTCATATTATAATATAGAATATATTGCTTTACAACTTTTATTTTCTGATATTAAATATCTTCCGAGTGATGATGTAATAAAATACAAAATGGAACCCAAAGCAAAAATTCTTTTAGAAGAAGAAGGCTTTATAATTGAAACTACAAGTAGTATTACTACTGATGGAATACATTATTATGTTCAGGTAGCTGATTTAAATGAGTTTTACGAAATTAAATACAGTAATCCCGAAAATTATTTAAAAAAACATCCAACAATTGATGAATTGATTTCCTTCAATGAGTTCTTAGATATAATAAAACAACACTTCAATATTTTTGAGGATTATAAAAAGCGTCATCCTTAATTTACATTAATAAAAATAGATTAAGCCCACTGTTTTCAATGTTTGACACAAATGTCGGGTAAATGTCGTGAGGCTGCCGTTAGGTTTTTATGCGTCCAAAAGTAGTTTTGCAGCATAAAATCTTAAACAAATTTATATGGAAACCATTGGAACAAAAATTACACAGTTAAGAAAGCAAAAAGCCTTCTCGCAGGAACAATTAGCCGAATCAGCAAAAGTAAACGTGCGCACGATCCAGCGTATCGAAAATAATGAAACTACTCCGCGCGGTGCTACTTTAAAACTGATTTGCGATGCATTGGGTGTAACTCCGGATGAAATAATCAATTTTGAAAAAACCGAAGATCGTACTTTTTTAATCTGGTTGCATCTTTCGGTAATGCTGGGGTATGTTTTGCCTTTAGGAAACATTATTTTGCCGTTGATTTTATGGCTTTCCAACAAAAACAAAATTGAATATGTAAACGAACAAGGAAAAAATATTCTGAATTTTCAGATTTTGTATTCAGCCATTACTTTTTCCTTAATGTTTATGGGAGCATTTGGAAAAATTACACATCAGGAATTATTTATTAGTTTTGCAACAATTCTAACCATTGTTTTTATTTTCGGAATGATTAATTTTTTCTTCCCAATCATTAACGCAATCCGTATTTCAAAAGGAACAATAAAGAATTTCTATCCAACCCTTATTCGGTTTATCAAATAACATCACTTCGAACCTGAATTCGATTAATAGCCCGATAAAAGAAATAAAGCATAAAAAAGGCTTTAGGCTAAAGCCCATTCCAATGGGAAAAATAATCGAACTCAGGTTTCGAGGAAGTCTCATAAACGAAGTTCCCGATATGTTTTCACAACAACTTCACAGATATTTAGTTTATTAACATGATTAAATCCGTGCATTTGTGGCTCTTTTAAATAAAAAACTTCCGTTTATAAAAAGCAAAGAAGAACAATACCTGTAAAATGAAAATGGCATAAAACCACAATTTAAAAGAAAGCTTTTTGGTTTTGTGCCGGTATTTGTTCATGCCGATCCACGCCCCTACTGTTCCGCCAAAAGCTGCAATTGTCAGCAGGTTCTTTTCAGAAATGCGTCGTTTGCCTTTCATTGCCCGTTCTTTATCCAAATGATACAAGCTGAAAGCAATGTAATTCACGATAACTAAATAAAGAAATACAAATTTCATACCGTACTAATTCGTGCAAAGGTAGTATTTTAGCGGTTCAATTTTAGTACAATGAACCAAATTCAATACATAAAGGAAAAAGTCTCCGTTTCAGATCAATCCATTATAAATACGTTACAATTATTTGCCGAAGATTGTACCATTCCGTTTATTGCCCGTTACCGCAAAGACCGCACGGGAAATTTAGACGAAGTACAGATTGAACAAATACAAAAGGCTGCACTTCAGTTTGATACCATTATAAAACGAAAGGAAGCCGTTTTGGTTTCAATTGACGAGCAAGGACAATTGACCGGTATTTTAAAAGACAAAATTTCGCAATCTTTTGATTTGACTGAAATCGAAGATTTGTATCTGCCGTTTAAAAAGAAACGCAAAACCAAAGCAGATACTGCCCGCGAAGCAGGATTGGAACCTTTGGCAAAAATCATTATGGCGCAAAGAACCGATGATTTAAAATTTGCCGCCGAAAAGTTTTTAAACAGTAAAGTGGATTCTTCCGAAGAAGCTTTGCAAGGCGCACGGGATATTATTGCCGAATGGATCAATGAAAATATTTTTGTACGAAAAACACTACGAAGAAGGTTCCAGCGTGAAGCCGGAATTTCGACCAAAGTCATCAAAACAAAAAAAGAGGAGGAAGCCGCACAGAAATACGAACAGTATTTTGACTGGAACGAACCATTGTATAAAGCAGCATCGCATCGTTTACTGGCAATGTTGCGTGCTGCAAATGAAGGTTTTGTCCGATTAAATGTTTCGATTGATAAAGAAAGTGCTTGGCATTTTATCGAAGAAACAATTATCAAAAATCCGCAGAATGAAGAAACCACCGATCAGATCAAACAAGCGATTGCGGACGCTTATAAGCGATTATTAGAACCAACGCTTTCCAACGAAATCTTGCAGGAATACAAGCTCAAAGCCGATTTGCAGTCCATCGGTGTTTTTTCGGAAAATCTGTCGCAGTTGTTGTTGGCAGCACCCTTGGGCGAAAAACGTGTTTTGGCAATAGATCCGGGATTTAAAACAGGCTGTAAAGTGGTTTGCATCGACGAAAACGGCAATTTGTTGTACAACGAAACCATCTTTCCGCACGCACCACAGAAAGAAAGCGGAATGGCTGCCAAAAAAATCCGTTCTATGGTTAATTCGTACAAGATTGAAGCCATTGCCATCGGCAACGGAACTGCGTCGCGTGAAACGGAATTTTTCATAAAAAAAATAGCCTTTGACAAACCTCTTCAGGTTTTTGTAGTAAGTGAAGCCGGCGCATCTGTTTATTCCGCATCAAAAATCGCTCGAGACGAATTTCCCAATTACGATGTCACGGTTCGCGGAGCTGTTTCTATCGGACGCCGCTTGCAGGATCCGTTGGCAGAATTGGTTAAAATCGATCCGAAGTCCATTGGCGTGGGGCAGTATCAGCACGATGTGGATCAAGCATTATTGAAAGATGAATTGGATCACGTGGTAATGCGCAGCGTTAACAAAGTGGGGATTAATTTAAACACGGCAAGTAAATCGCTGTTGAGTTATGTTTCGGGAATCGGAGAGAAATTAGCCGAAAATATTGTGAAATACCGTGCAGAAAACGGAGCATTTACCCACAGGAAAGAATTGAAAAAAGTACCGCGTTTGGGCGAAAAAGCCTATCAGCAGGCAGCGGCTTTTGTACGCATTGTAAACGGGAATTTTGCTTTGGATAATTCTTCTGTGCATCCCGAAGCTTACGGTTTAGTCGAAAAAATGGCAAAAGATTTAAAAATAAAATCCGAAGATTTGATTGCAAACAAAACCATGATTCAAAAAATCGACACAACAAAATATATTTCCGACGATTTTGGACAGCATTATATTTCCGATGTATTGAAAGAATTAGAAAAACCGGGATTAGACCCCCGAAAAAATGCTAAAGTGCTGGAATTTGACGTTTCTTTAAAAACGATAAACGATGTTGAAACCGGTAAAATTTACAACGGCATTATAAATAATATTACCAATTTTGGGTGTTTTGTAGATATTGGAATCAAAGAAAGCGGTTTGGTTCATATCTCACAACTGAAAGAAGGTTTTGTTTCCGATGTCAATGAAGTGGTAAAATTGCATCAGCATGTAGAAGTAAAAGTGTTGGAAGTAGATTTGGCAAAAAAACGCCTGCAGTTGACGATGATTATTTAAGAAATCCTTAATTTTCATGGATAAAAAGAGGAAATAATACACACTTTGGGAGTTATCTCGCATTCTTTGGAAACGGAAAGGTCTTTTTTTCTACCCACAAAAATTATTTTTTACCTTAAAAACTATTGAAAATCAATATGTTTAAAAAAAAACTACTTTTTTTATGGTTAAAAACAAAAATGGTCTTAGATTTGTATTATTCATAACGAAAAAGAAAGTTAGTTATGGAAAAGTAAAGACTACCTTGAATACAATAAGGTAGCTATGGAAAAGAAAGTAGTGTTTTTATTATGTTTTATAAGGGGATGCCCGCCTGATTTATTCAGGCGGGTGTTTTT
>DATGMY010000287.1:0-3241 GCA_035307005.1 Flavobacterium sp.
CCTCTGATTGTTGGTCCGAAAGAAATCATTTCCATATCAGGATAATTAGTTCCCAAAATACCACATTCCAATCCGGCATGACAAGCTACTACATTGGCTTTTTTGTCGTTTTGTTTTTCGTACAATTCTTCTAAAACTTTAAGAATAGATGAATTGGGATTAGGTGTCCATCCCGGGTAAGAACCTGAAAATTCCACTTCGCAACCCATCAGTTCAAAAGTAGAACGTAAAGCAGTAGCTAAATCAAATTTTGATGATTCTACCGACGAACGTGTCAGGCATTGAATTTGTACATTGCCGTTGGCTACGGTAACTTTTGCAATATTGTTAGACGTTTCGACCAGATCTTCAAAATCAGCACTCATTTTATACACACCGTTATGCGCCGCATACAAAGCACGAACCAAATAAAACTGTGCCACAGGCGGCATTACTTTAGCGGGGAGTGTTTCTTGCTTTTCAAAAATGATTTGTAATTCAGGTTCAGTTGTAGCGTATTCAGCTTTGATTTCATTCACCGTTTGCTGCATGTCAAACACAAAAGCTTCGTCATAAATTTTGGCGATAATGACCTGTGCCACACTTTCTCGCGGAATGGCATTGCGAAGGCTTCCTCCGTTAATAGTAGCAATTTGCAAACCGAAATTATCAAACCCACCAAACAAAAGACGGTTCATAATTTTATTGGCGTTTCCCAATCCTTTGTGAATATCCATTCCGGAATGCCCGCCTTTCAAACCTTTTACCGTGATGGTATATGCTACAGAACTCTCAGGCGTTTCTTCTTCGTCGTATTCTGCTGTTGCTGTTACATCTACTCCACCGGCACAACCTATATCGATTTCATCGTCCTCTTCGGTATCTAAATTCAATAAGATTTCACCTTCTAAAAGTCCGCCTTTCAATCCCATTGCACCAGTCATTCCGGTTTCTTCATCAATGGTAAACAAAGCTTCCAATGCCGGATGTTCCATTTCGTTAGATGCTAAAACTGCCATAATTGTAGCTACACCAATACCATTATCCGCACCTAAGGTTGTTCCTTTTGCACGAACCCAATCTCCATCAATATACATTTCAATACCTTGATTGTCAAAATCAAATTCGGTATCGTTATTTTTTTGATGTACCATATCCAAGTGCGACTGCAATACGATGGGTTTTCTGTTTTCCATTCCTGCAGTAGCCGGTTTTTTGATGATGACATTACCTACTTCATCTACAATGGTTTCCAATCCTAATTGTTCTCCAAAGCTTTTCATAAAAGCGATGACACGTTCTTCCTTTTTAGAGGGACGTGGTACTGCATTCAAATCTGCAAAGTGATTCCACAACGGAAGTGGTTCTAAATTGCGAATATCTTGATCCATATTTTTTAATTTTGGTTCAAATTTAAGCTTATTTATGCAAAAAGCCATTTCAAATATAATTCAAAATGGCCTATCAATACAAAATAAAACAATAATTAAATTAAAGTTATGCAACAACGTATTTGTCAAACAACTTCTTTGCTTTTTTAACGGTAACTTCCTTTTTATATTTCTTTTCGGAATCAATATAAAATACCGGGGCTTTCTTACACATTCCCTGGCATTTCATTTTTTCTAATGAGATATTTTTGTTCAAACCGGTTTCTTTTAATAATTCCTTAATACAGGATTTTGCTTCTTCATTATATCTGCAGCATTTTTTACCGTCGCAAAAATAAATTACTTCACAAGAGGTTTTACATTTACCCATTATTACTATCTTTAAATCGGAACAAAGATATATATTTATTTTTATTTATTCTAAATAAAACTATCAAATGACAAAAAAAAATTTATTCCCTTTTGTTTTATTAATCATTACAGTTATTTGTTATTATACAGGACCTAAGTTTCCGGAATTTTTCACCTATATATACAACCAACGAATTTATAAATTTCTTGATATTATTTTACACTACCTCACAAAGTACATCCCTTTTTCTGTGGGCGATTTGGTTTATGCCATAGTTGTTTTGTGGGTTGTTTATAAAAGTTATTACTTTTTAAAAAGAAAGCTGTTTCGGAAATTCGTTTTATTGATTGTTACTTCAGTATTGCTTTTTTTATGTTTGTTTCAACTGATGTGGGGATTGAACAATTACAAATATTCCCTTGCTGCACAGTTGGAATTAGAACGAAATTACACACAAAGCGAATTGGATTCCCTAACGTATAAATTAATTAAAATCGTCAATGAGCAGCAAAAGCAAATCACCAAAGACATTACCGACAAAGTAATTATTGAAAAGGATCTGGATTTATTCAACCAAACAGCTAAGGAAAATTACGAAAAGCTTCCCGAAGCTTTGAAAAATGTCCTTGTTTCAAATCCAATCAATGATGTGAAACCTTCCTTCTACTCTACTCTTCAATCTTATTCCGGGTTTAGTGGCTATTTCAATCCTTTTACGCACGAAAATCAGGTAAATATTGAAATCCCGACGATTGGAATGCCGGTTACTGTTGCACACGAAATGGCTCATCAGTTGGGAATTGCCAGTGAAAGTGAAGCTAATTTTTTTGGTTATCAGGTAATGAAGCTAAGCGACGATTTACGCTTTCAATATGCCGCTAATCTCTACGCACTAAAGTATTGTTTAAAAGAATACCGTATTCAAAACGAAGAAGCTTACCAGTTATTGTTTCTACAGCTTTATCCTGGCGTTCAGCAAAATATCCTCGACAGTGAAGCGTTTTGGGAAAGTAAACGAAACATTTCAACGTTCTTTTTCAAACATTTATACGGACGATTTTTAAAAATAAACAATCAAAAAGACGGCATACGGTCTTACAATCGTTTTGTGGATTTACTGATTAATTACCATAAAAAAAATCAGGAGGTTTAATTTCCTGATTTCACAATATCTCTGTTTTTTCTGTAAGGTCGGATGATCACGCGCGACTCACGGTCAAATACAAAATAATTATACGTCCAGCTCCAGAAAACCAAAGCTTTGTTTTTGAAACCAATCAATGAAATCAAATGCACAAACATCCAGACAAACCAGGCAAAAACGCCGTTGAAATGAATTTTGGGTAAATCAACTACTGCTTTGTTTCGACCAATAGTCGCCATAGAACCTTTGTCGTTATAGACAAATTCTTTCATCGATTGTTTATTGACCAGACGTACTAAATTTTCGGCGAGAAGTTCTCCCTGCTGAATAGCCGGCTGTGCCATCATCGGATGCCCAAACTGGTATTTTTCGCCG
>DATGMY010000288.1:0-2803 GCA_035307005.1 Flavobacterium sp.
CGAAGAGTATGAATATTTTTATTCTGAAATGGAATAATACTCCGAAATTGCGATTTAAGAGCTATCCAATAGAGTCCCTTAACAAAGAGAATGATGTTGTTTATGTTCTTGTCATTGGAGAAGTGGAGAATGCCGTTAGAACCTAATCCTTTTAAAAAGAGTTGTAACTATACCATTTAATAACTAACAATACAAATATCGTACAAATAAAAAAGCATAACTATTAATAATTAAACAGTTATGCTTCATCTATGTAGCGGGAACAGGACTCGAACCTGTGACCTTTGGGTTATGAGCCCAACGAGCTACCTACTGCTCTATCCCGCGCTATTGTGGTACAAAAGTACAAACAATATTTGGAATACGCAAAAATTCATTGCCTTGTTTTGAAAATTCAGGGGGTATTGAAAGATTAATTTATCAATCGCCTGAATGATAAATAACTACCTTTCTCTTTTTTTTATGACATCGAAACTGTGTTTTAATTTTTTTTAGTGTTACTAAAGGTTAGAAATCGTAACTTTGCAAATTATAAATTAATAAAATTATGACGCACCGTGCAGGTTTTGTAAATATTATCGGGAATCCCAACGTAGGTAAATCAACCTTGATGAATGCTTTTGTAGGCGAGCGTTTGTCCATTATTACTTCAAAAGCGCAAACCACTCGTCACAGAATTTTGGGTATTGTAAACGGCGATGATTTTCAAATGATTCTCTCGGATACGCCGGGAATCATCAAACCTGCTTATGAATTGCAAAGTTCGATGATGGACTTTGTAAAAACAGCGTTCGAAGATGCAGACGTTTTGGTTTATATGGTAGAAGTAGGTGAAAAGGAACTGAAAGACGAAAAATTCTTCAAAAAATTAGAGCATACAACCATTCCGCTGTTGATTCTGTTGAACAAAATTGACCGCTCTGATCAGGAAAATGTCGAGCAGTTTGTAACATATTGGTCAGAAAAACTTCCCAATGCAGAGATTTATCCCCTTTCGGCTTTAAACAATTTCAATGTAAAAGAAGTGTTTGACCGCATTGTTGAACTTTTACCGGAATCACCGCCTTTTTATCCAAAAGATGCCTTGACAGACAAGCCCGAACGTTTTTTTGTCAATGAAATCATCCGTGAAAAAATCCTTTTAAATTATCAAAAAGAAATCCCCTATTCGGTAGAGATTGAAACAGAAGAGTTTAAAGAAGAAGAAGACATTATTCGTATCAAAGCTGTTATTATGGTAGAACGCGACAGCCAGAAAGGAATCATTATCGGGCATAAAGGTGCTTCTCTTAAAAAAGTAGGCATACAATCACGGCAAGAAATGGAGAAATTCTTCGGAAAACAAGTTCATATCGAGATGTTTGTAAAAGTAAACAAAGACTGGAGAAACAACGCGTATCAACTAAGACGTTTCGGATACAATAATAAATAAAAAAACAGATGGTTTTAAGCTTAACTTTTTAAACTTAGACCTTTAAACTTTAAACAGACAAATGAGCAATATAGTAGCTATAGTAGGAAGACCAAATGTTGGGAAATCTACTTTTTTTAATAGATTAATCCAGCGCAGAGACGCCATCGTGGATTCGATAAGCGGTGTAACGCGCGACCGTAATTATGGAAAATCGGAATGGAACGGGAAAGAATTTTCGGTGATAGATACCGGCGGTTATATCAAAGGTTCGGATGATGTTTTTGAAGGAGAAATCCGTCGTCAGGTAGAACTGGCTATTGACGAAGCCGATGCCATTCTTTTTCTGGTTGATGTGGAAGAAGGTATTACTCCGATGGACGATGAGGTTGCCAAATTATTGAGAAAAGTCACTAAACCTGTGATTCTGGTTGTGAACAAAGTAGATTCTGCCACCCGTGTTCAGGATGCGTTTGAGTTTTACAATTTAGGTTTGGGCGAATACATCACGATGTCGGGAATGAGCGGAAGCGGAACGGGTGAAGTGCTCGACAAGATCGTGGAAGTGTTGCCGGAATTGGAAGAACCTGATCCGGATGCGGAAGAATTACCGAGATTTGCCGTTGTGGGACGTCCCAATGCAGGAAAATCTTCTTTCATTAACGCCTTGATTGGCGAAGAACGATTTGTGGTTACCGATATTGCAGGAACCACCCGCGATGCCATCGATACTAAATACAACCGTTTTGGTTTTGAGTTTAACTTAGTGGATACTGCCGGAATCCGTAGAAAAGCGAAAGTAAAAGAAGATCTGGAGTTTTATTCTGTAATGCGTTCGGTGCGTGCTATTGAACATGCCGATGTCTGTATTTTAATGGTGGATGCCACAAGAGGTTTTGAAGGTCAGGATCAGAATATTTTCTGGCTTGCCGAAAAAAATAAAAAAGGGATTGTGATCTTAATCAACAAATGGGATTTGATTGAGAAAGGCACAATGACCGCTTTGGAATACGAAAAACGCATTCGTGAAGAAATTGCCCCGTTTACAGATGTTCCGATTTTGTTTGTTTCCGCATTAACCAAACAACGTTTGTTAAAAGCTTTGGAAACAGCTGTTCAGGTTTATGAAAACAGAAAACAGCGTATCTCTACCTCAAAATTTAACGAAACGATGCTTCCGATTATAGAAAATAATCCACCACCGGCTATCAAAGGGAAATACATCAAAGTCAAATATTGTATGCAATTACCGACAGCAATACCGCAATTTGTGTTTTTTGCCAATTTGCCGCAGTATATCAAAGAGCCGTACAAACGCTTTGTGGAAAACAAACTCCGAGAAATATACAATTTTGAGGGTGTGCCGATTGATATTTATTTCCGCCAGAAATA
>DATGMY010000289.1:0-4791 GCA_035307005.1 Flavobacterium sp.
ATAAATCAAAACAAAATATTCGTTCGGAGGATTCAATAAAAAACCTTACTTTTGGACAAGAAACCTATATAAAATAACGAATTATTATGGACGAGCATTTTGAAAGCAATCCGTTGATTGATCGTTTACCCAAACACCTGAAACAGTTTATAAAACCACAGAATTACGAGGAATACACTCCTATAAATCAAGCAGTGTGGCGCTATGTGATGCGTAAAAACGTGGACTATCTATCCAAAGTTGCCCATTCTTCCTATTTAGAAGGTCTCAAAAAAACCGGAATTTCCATAGAGTCTATTCCAAGTATGTACGGTATGAACCGTATATTAAAAGAGATTGGCTGGGCAGCGGTGGCGGTCGATGGGTTTATTCCACCCAATGCTTTTATGGAATTTCAGGCTTATAATGTATTGGTTATTGCTTCAGACATCCGACAGTTAGAAAACATTGAATATACACCGGCACCCGATATTATCCACGAAGGAGCAGGACACGCTCCTATTATTGCCAATCCGGAATATGCTGAATATTTACGACGTTTTGGAGAAATCGGCTGTAAAGCTATTTCATCTGCACACGATTATGAAATTTATGAAGCTATCCGCGAATTATCTATTTTGGAAGAGGCCGAAGGCACGCCCGAAGAGGAACTAAAACGCATACGCAACAAAGTAGATGAACTTCAGTCAAAAGCTACCGAACCTTCAGAAATGGCACTTATCCGGAATCTGCATTGGTGGACGGTAGAATACGGATTAATCGGTACTGTAGAAAACCCTAAGATTTACGGAGCAGGCTTACTTTCTTCCATCGGAGAAAGCGAATGGTGCATGACTGATCAGGTAAAAAAGCTACCTTATAATATAGAAGCGGCTTATCAGGGTTTTGACATTACAAAACCTCAACCGCAATTATACGTTACGCCCGATTTTGCTCATTTGAATATGGTTTTGGAAGAGTTTGCCAACAAAATGGCGTTGCGTACCGGAGGACTGAGCAGTATAAAAAAACTCATTGATTCCAAAGCTTTGGGAACTGCAGAACTTTCTACCGGTTTACAAATTTCCGGAATTTTCACCAATGTCATTGAATACGAAGGTAAACCGGTCTATATTCAAACTACTGGAAAAACTGCTTTGGCCTATCGTGAGAAAGAGATTGTGAATCATGGCACAGATTATCACTCTGAAGGATTTGGAAGTCCAATCGGTCGTCTGAAAAACATCAACCTTGCTATTGAAGACATGAGTCCGAGAGATTTACAGGCCTACAATATATACGAAGGAAAACATACGGAACTAGAATTTGAAGGAGATATTAAAGTTTCCGGGGAAATCATTACCGGATCCAGAAACTTGCGGGGAGAAATTATCCTTATTAGTTTTAAAAATTGTACCGTTACACACAACGACACGGTTTTGTTTCAACCTGAATGGGGCATCTACGACATGGCAGTAGGCAAAAAAATTGTTTCTGCATTTTCGGGACCTGCTGATGTAAACAGTTTTGATATGATGACACACGTTCCTTCAACCAAAACCATCAAAGCTAAAAAAACAACACAAAGAGAAGCTTTGGAACAATTGTATGATCGCATAAGAAAATACCGTGAGCAGCAGACCGAAGAAAATCTTAATGTTTTACTTAATGAATTAATAACAAATCATCCACAAGACTGGCTGTTGCCTCTGGAAATGGTAGAATTAACTCAAAAGGAAAATAACCCACTGTACAACAACGCCTTAAAGCACCTGCTTACTGTAAAAGAGCAACGTCCGGAAATAGCACATTTAATCACTAATGGTTTAAATTTATTACAAATAAAATAACAAAAGAAATATGTAAAGACTCTTTTTCAACGTTTTTAACACTTTATTATTAATGATAGATTTTAAAATATAATAAAATATATTTACTTTTATCGCAATTCAAAATTAAGTATAGAATGAATCTTAAGAAAATTACTCTGGCATTGCTTGTGCTTCCTGCATCATTGTGGGCACAGGTTGCAGACCTTAATCAAAAGTTACCCAATGATCCGGATGTACGCATCGGGAAGTTGGAAAACGGATTGACTTATTATATCCGTCAAAACGATAAACCTGAGAAAAAAGTTGATTTGCGTTTGGTAATCAATGCCGGTTCTATTTTAGAAACCGACAAACAGGTTGGTCTGGCACACTTCTTAGAACACATGGTGTTTAACGGAACAAAAACGTTTCCTAAAAACGACCTGATTGATTATCTTCAAAGCATCGGTGTTAAATTTGGTCAACACTTAAATGCTTATACAAGCTTTGACGAAACGGTATATTTCCTGCCACTTCCTTCTGATGATGCAGAAAAATTGGATAAAGGTTTCCAGATTTTGGAAGACTGGGCATTTAATGCTCTTTTAGAAGGTCAGGATATTGACGATGAACGCGGTGTGGTGATCGAAGAATACCGTACGCGATTGGGAGCCAACAACAGAATGATGGAGAAATATTTACCTAAACTCCTGCATAATTCACAATACGCAAAACGTCTTCCTATCGGTACTAAAGAAAACCTAGAAACGTTTAAACACGAAGAAATTCGTCAGTTTTACAAAGACTGGTACCGTCCTAACTTAATGGCTGTTATTGTGGTAGGCGATATCGATATGAATGAAATGGAAGCGAAAATCAAGCAACATTTCGGAAAATATCAAAACCCGGCGAACGAAAAACCACGTAAAACGTTTGATATTCCAAACCATAAAGAGAATTTCGTATCCATTAATACGGATAAGGAAGCAAGTTCGGCAAACGTTCAGATTTACTACAAAGACCATGAAAGCAGCAAACCTACAACCACTGTAAAGGATTATAAAGACGATTTGATCGATAACCTGTTTTCATCTATGCTAAACAACCGTTTGGAAGAATACACCAATGAAGCAAACCCTCCGTTTGTTTACGGTTACAGCTTTCACGGAAGTTTGTTAAGTCGTGAAAAAGAAGCATTCCAATCGTTTGCAATGACTGCCGAAGATAAACAATTAGAGGCATTGAGAACGTTGGCTATCGAAAACGAACGTGCAAGAAAATTTGGTTTTACACAATCTGAGCTGGATCGTGCTAAGAATGAAACTTTAGCTTATTACGAAAAAGCCTATAACGACAGAGATAAAAACAACTCTTCTACTTATTTGGGAAGATACCAAAATAATTTCCTTAAGGGAGATGCCATTCCTTCTATTGAATACTCTTTTAATCTGACAAAAGAACTCATGCCTTCTATTAGTTTGGATGATGTGAATAAACTGATTCATTCTTATATCAAAGAAGAAAATCAAGTAATCATTTTGACAGGTCCTGAAAAAGAAGGTCTTAAAGCTCCAACAGAAAAAGAGGTTTTAGCGGCTTTAGACGTTTCAAAGGTAGAAATTACTGCTTACGAAGATGCTGAAATTGCAGAATCTTTGATCCGTAATGAAATTACTCCTGGTAAAGTGGTAAAAACATCTCAAAACGAAAAATTGGGAACTACAACCTTAGAGTTGTCAAACGGAGCTAAAGTAACGTATAAGAAGACCAACTTTAAAAACGATGAAATCTTATTTGGTGCAAGAAGTTTTGGTGGTACGAACCTCATCGATACCGAAACTTATAAAAAGACGCAAAATGCCACAAGCGCAGTGCCGCAAGCAGGAATTGCAGGAATGGATCAAAACGCTCTGACTAAATTCAACACAGGGAAATTATACCGTGTTTCTCCTTATGTAGGTGGAATCACTGAAGGATTCTCCGGAAATGCCACTCCAAAAGATCTGGAATATTTATTCCAGTCGGTTTACGCACATTTCACTGATTTGAATTATGATGAAAAAGCATTTGAATCAGAGAAAAACAAAATGAAATCATATCTTTCTAACCTGATGGCAATGCCGGAAGTGTTTTTCCAAATTGAAGTTTCAGATTTTGTGTATGGACATAACGAACGTTACACTTCGCCTATTCCAACAGAGACTGACTGGGACAATACTGATTACAAAAAAGCTTACGAAATCTTTAAAGAACGTTTTGCTGATGCCAGCGATTTTGAATTTTTCTTTGTAGGTAATGTGACCGACGAGCAAATGAAAGAATTTTCTGAAAAATACTTGGCTTCACTACCGGCTTTAAACAGAAAAGAAACATTTAAAGATACCGGATACCGTGCTAAAACAGGCGTTCACAAAAAAGAAGTTTTCAAAGGAAACGACGACAAAGCAACGGTAAGAATTTCTTATACAGGAGAAACAACTTATTCTAAAAAAGAAGATCTGGCAATGCAGGCTTTAGGTGAAATCCTTACGATTAAATTAATCGAAGAGTTACGCGAAAAAGAAGGCGGCGTTTACGGAGCAAGTGCCAACGGAAGCTTGAACAAATTACCTTACGGTTCGTATAGTTTCTCCGTAGGCTTCCCAACCAATCCGGCAGATGCCGACAAATTGATTGAACTTACGTTGAAAGAAATCGAAAAGATTCAACAAAACGGACCGGACGAGAAAGATCTTACGAAATTTAAAGAAGGTGAAATGACGGATTATACCAAAAACCTGAAAGAAAACCGCTATTGGTTGAATGTAATGATCAATGCTTTTAACAACCAGGAAGATCCGACAAAAGCTTTGGATTTCGAGAAGAATCTAAACGCTCTTACTGCAAAAGAGGTTCAGGATGTTGCAAATAAATATTTGAACAAAAACCGCATCATTGCTGTTTTAAAACCTGAAACAAGTAAATAAGTCATAAAGACGAAAGTCGACAAGTCTTAAAAACA
>DATGMY010000290.1:0-3790 GCA_035307005.1 Flavobacterium sp.
AAATTTAACAATTTCCGGACGTTTTTTTCTTCGGGATCTTGCAATACAATTTCATTTTTAATGGAAACCGAATGGAAAATCAATACTTCCAAATCGTCTGTGGTTAATTCACTAAGGTTTTTCAATTGATTCCAATAGGAAACATCTGCAATTAAGCCATGTTTAAACATTTCTGCCAAGCCAGAACGCATCTGATTTGCGGGCAATGTTTGCAAGAAAAGAACATCAACGATTACAAGTTGGGGTTGCGTAAACGTGCCCACCATATTTTTTAACGATGCCAGATTCACACCGTTTTTACCCCCTACAGAAGCATCAACCATTGCCAAAAGTGAAGTCGGAATGTTTACAAAATCAATACCTCGTTTGTATGTTGCAGCGACAAATCCGCCTAAATCAGTAATTACTCCACCGCCTATATTAAGTACCAAAGCTTTGCGGTCGGCTTCAAATTCTGCCAAAATGTTCCACAACTGCAAACAGGTTTCGATGTTTTTCTGTTCTTCGCCTGTTTCAATCTCAATGATTTCAAAAGGAATATCAACAACAAATTGTTGTAAAAAATAAGGCAAACAGCATTCATTTACTTGATTATCTGTCAGAATAAACACTTTAGAATACGTCTTTTCTGTAATCAGTTTATTCAAACAATCATAACCTTTAATCCCAAAAACAACCTGATATCCGGCAGAAGATAATTCCATCTAATTCGCATTAAAAAATATTTCAAAAATACGTTAAATTATCAAAGTGTCAGTATATTTGTACCTACTATTTAGCACACAAATAATGGAAAAAATATTTGACAATACCGAAGTCGCTTTTGCACTTAAAAGCAATAAGGAACTCAACCGTGCTTATTTTTTATTTAAGCTCATCAGCAGTCAGTCACTTGTAAAAATGGGAACTTCACTGACCACTTTTGCCATCAATACAAAACTTCCTGTGAAAGGATTGATTAAATCTACTGTTTTTGATCACTTTTGCGGTGGTGTAAACGAAGAAGATTGCCTCTCGGTAGTCGATAAAATGTACACCAAAGGCGTATCATCTGTATTGGATTATTCGGTCGAAGGCAAAGAAACCGAAGAACAGTTTGACCACGCTTTGCAAATGACCTTAAAAACCATTGAGTTTGCCAAAGAACGCGAGGCGATTCCGTTTGCAGTATTTAAACCAACCGGTATGGGACGTTTTTACTTATTTGAGAAAAAAGGAGAAAACCTGCCTTTTACTGAAGCAGAAGAAAAAGAATGGCAACGGGTTTTGGAACGTTTTGATATTATCTGCCGCACGGCACACGAAAAAGATGTTTTACTTTTGATCGATGCCGAACAAAGCTGGATGCAGGATGCTGCCGACGAGATTGTTTTGGATATGATGCGGAAATACAACAAAGAAAAATGTATTGTTTTCAACACAGCACAAACGTATCGCTGGGACCGTTTTGATTTTGTAAAAAAAACACACGAAATTGGCTTGGTTGAAGGTTTTTATACCGGCTTTAAAGTAGTCCGCGGTGCGTATATGGAAAAAGAACGGGAACGTGCTGCCGAAAAAGGCTACCCCTCGCCTATTTGTGCTACCAAAGCACAAACCGATGCTACGTTTAACAAAACAGTCAATTATATTTTAGAAAATATTGATAATAAAATGGCATTGTATGCCGGTTCGCACAATGAAGAAAGCAATTATTTGCTGATTGAAAAGATGCGTGAACTCAATATAGCACATAACGACAAACGGGTTTGGTTTGGTCAGTTATATGGAATGAGCGACAACATTAGTTATAATCTGGCAAAGCACCATTACAACGTTTCCAAATATTTGCCTTTCGGACCTGTTTACGATGTGGTTCCATATCTGATTCGCCGTGCTGAAGAAAATACTTCCGTAGCCGGACAAACCAACAGAGAACTGGATTTATTGGGAACGGAAATTAAAAGAAGGAGAACGAAGTAAGAATAACCTAAAAGAGGAATAAACAATGTTTATTCCTCTTTTTTATTAGGAAAATCAATACCTTCAAAAAATTCTTCTAAAGTTATTTCAAGTAATCTGCAAATTCTTATCAAAGTTTTAATTTCAAAATTCACTCCTGTTTCTAATCTCCAATAAGCTGAACGGCTCATTCCCAATTCAAAAGCGATGTGCTCGTAATTGGAATATCCTTTAGCTTTTCGAAGTGCTTTTAGCCTTTCTGCAATAGCCTGAAAGGTACTTTTATCAAGATTATCGTTGGATTGTTTCATAACATCAAAACTCTGTAAAAAGCACTTTTTATGTTACTCTATTAAATAGTACACTATACAATAGAATTTTTTTATATATTTGTCGTTGAATTTGTGAATTCCGGAACCCACCTAAAAAATAGGACGTTACTGAAAAGCCAAATGAGTAAGAAAAACGAATTAAAAATTTAAAAAATGAGAAAAAATTTCACATTACTTTTATTCTTATTAACCACAACTTTGTCCTTTGGACAAAATAATTATCAAGATGTAGTATATTTGAGAAATGGTAGCATTATTCGAGGAGTTATTATTGAACAAGTTCCTAATAAATCTGTTAAGATTGAGACAGACGACAGAAATGTTTTTGTTTATCAAATGGAAGACATTGAAAAATTAGCGAAAGAAATGTCTCTTACTAAAAATAAGAATCTTAATGAAAAAGGTTTACAAGCAGGCTATAGAGGAATTATAGAATTAGGTTTGCAAGTTGGAACAGGAGATTATGGAATGGACAGATTAAAATTGAATGTTATTAACGGTCATCAGTTTAATCCTTATTTTTCATTAGGTTTTGGAACAGGATTGCGTTATTATTTTGATGCTGATACAGCGTTGATTCCCCTTTTTGTAGATTTTAGAACTAATTTTATAAATAATAAAGTTTCTCCTTATTTGTCAGTAGGTATTGGTTACTCATTTGATGCAACCAACAATTTTGAAGGTGTAGGATTACTTTTTAATCCTGTAATGGGTGTTAATATTAAAGTTTCAGATAATTCTGCTTTCAATATCGGTATTGGTTATGAAATACAAAAAATGGATTTTTATTATGACCCTTGGATGAGATATGGTAATACATTTAAAGCAAATTCAGGTAGCATAAACTTTAATATTGGTATTTCATTCTAAATAAAATGATAGAGGTCGTAACTTAAATTCTTACATATATATTGAAACAACGCTGTAAATCAATAGTGTTTTAAAATTAACATTATGTTTATCATGCTGTAAGCATCTTTACCGGCACTGATAAGAGATTCCTACGGAATGACAAACGTTGTGTTAAAGGGTTTTACAAAGTTTAAAAATATGTAACTATCTGATGACCTCTATAAAATGACACCAACTTTTTTAAACAGTACAATGTTTTTTTTAAAATAATCCTTTCTGTCAAAAATTCCCAGGTTAAACGCATTAAAATTTCCCAATCAGCCTTATTTAAATTACTTATTTATAGGTTTTTAAGTTTGCTTTTCTGAGATAATTTTTATATATTTATCTATAAATCAAACAGATATGAATAAATTATTTAACTTTGCAAAAAGCATTGAAGACTTTAGATTGGATAGAAAAAAACTACACCCTGCTGAAAATATTGTTTTTATCACGGTTCTTGCCGTAATATGCAACGCTGTTGATTGGGAAGAAATTGCAGATTTTGGAAAATCCCGAAAAGAATTTCTGTCCAAATACTTGGATTTAACCAATGGAATCCCCTCTCACGATACGTTCAACCGATTTTTCTCATTATTCAATCCTGAAAAATTTCAGACACT
>DATGMY010000291.1:0-3820 GCA_035307005.1 Flavobacterium sp.
ACTACATTGGATCAGGAAAAAGCATTGTTAGACCAAAACTTCATCAAAGACGAAAGCAAAAAAGTGGGTGATCACGTTGCCGGTTTCGGAGATGTTGCTATCACTGGATTTAAAAGAGTTACTTTAGGGTAATTTGTAAAATATATTGATATGTGAAAACCGCAGCTAAAGCTGCGGTTTTTTTTGGTGAAGGTTTCTTAAATAGTCATAAATTCCTTCTATATCGAAGAAAATAAAAGATTGTTTTCAGGATAGCCTCTCGCACTTTTATTATTTTTTTGCCACGGGAAGATTTGGGAAACGGAGTTATATAGATTTTAATACAAAAGAAAAGCAACCTTATTCGGGTTGCTTTTCTTTTGTATTAGTAAGTAAGATGTTTGTGTTACATCATTCCCGGCATTCCACCGCCCATAGGCATTGCGTTTCCACCTTCTTCTTTGATGTCCACCAAAGCACATTCGGTAGTAAGAATCATTCCGGCAACCGAAGCTGCATTTTCTAAAGCTACACGTGTTACTTTTTTAGGATCAATGATCCCTGCCGAAAGCATATCTACATACTCGTCGGTTTTAGCGTTGTAACCATAGTTTCCGGTTCCTTCAGCAACTTTTGCTACGATAACAGAACCTTCCAATCCTGCATTTTCAACAATAGTACGCAATGGAGATTCTATCGCACGGGCAACAATCTGAATACCTGTTTTTTCATCTGCATTCAAAGCTTCGATAGCGTTTAAGGCAGCTTTTGCTCTCAATAAAGCAACACCACCACCGGCAACAATACCTTCTTCAACAGCAGCACGGGTTGCGTGTAAAGCATCGTCCACGCGGTCTTTTTTCTCTTTCATTTCCACTTCAGAAGCAGCACCTACGTAAAGAACAGCAACTCCTCCGGCTAATTTCGCCAAACGTTCCTGTAATTTCTCACGGTCATAGTCAGACGTAGTGGTTTCCATTTGTGCTTTAATCTGATTGACACGATTTTTAATCAATTCAGAATCTCCGGCACCGTTTACAATCGTTGTGTTGTCTTTGTCGATAGAAACTCTTTCAGCAGTCCCCAACATTTCCAACGTAGCGTTTTCTAACGTGTATCCGCTTTCTTCAGCGATAACGGTTCCGCCTGTCAGGATAGCGATGTCTTCCAGCATGGCTTTTCTTCTGTCGCCGAATCCCGGTGCTTTTACCGCAGCGATTTTCAATGCACCGCGTAATTTATTTACAACCAAAGTTGATAACGCTTCGCCATCAACATCTTCGGCAATGATTAACAATGCTTTTCCTGATTGTGCTACCGGTTCTAAAACAGGTAATAACTCTTTTAATGAAGAAATCTTTTTATCGTATAATAAAATGTACGGATTCTCAAATTCCGTTTCCATTTTTTCCGGATTGGTAACAAAATAAGGAGATAAATACCCTCTGTCAAACTGCATTCCTTCCACAACATCTACATACGTATCTGTTCCTTTTGCTTCTTCAACAGTGATAACTCCTTCTTTACCTACTTTTCCAAAAGCTTCAGAAATCAATTCACCGATTATTTCATCGTTATTGGCAGAAATAGAAGCTACTTGTTTGATTTTTTCGGTTGTAGAACCAACTTCTTGTGTTTGAGAAGCTAAGTCTTTAACGATAGCCTCAACAGCTTTGTCGATTCCACGTTTTAAATCCATTGGATTTGCTCCGGCAGCCACGTTTTTCAATCCTTCTTTAACGATAGCCTGAGCCAATACGGTGGCAGTAGTTGTTCCGTCACCCGCCAGATCGTTGGTTTTAGAAGCCACTTCTTTTACCATTTGCGCTCCCATATTTTCCAAAGCGTCTTCCAGCTCTACTTCTTTAGCCACAGAAACACCGTCTTTGGTTACGTGCGGTGCACCAAATGATTTGGAGATAATTACATTACGTCCTTTTGGACCTAAAGTTACTTTTACTGCATTTGCCAATGCGTCCACACCGCGTTTTAAACCGTCACGTGCTTCAATATCAAATTTTATATCTTTTGCCATATTTGTTTTGTTTATTTGTTAAATAGTTGAATCGTGTAATTGTTTAACTGTTGATTTGTTCCGGTTTAACGAATAAGCAAATCAACGAATCAACAACTAAATAATAGCGAGAATATCCTCCTCACGCATAATCAGGTAATCTTTTCCTTCAAATTTTAATTCTGTTCCGGCGTATTTACCATACAAAACAGTATCGCCAACACTTACAGTCAAAGGTTCGTCTTTTTTGCCATTTCCTACAGCAACAACAATTCCTTTTTGAGGTTTTTCTTTTGCAGTATCCGGAATGATGATTCCAGAAGCAGTTTGAGTCTCAGCTGCAGCCGGTTCAATGATCACTCGGTCTGCCAATGGTTTAATACTTAATGCCATATTGTTAAAAATTTATAATAGGTTATTGTGATTAATGATTTGATCAAATGCTGTCCAAAAGTATGCCAATGGATAAAAATGATAATTTGTCATAAAAAAAATGCCAGCTTATGACAAGCTGGCATTTTTATATTTTTTATAAACGTTATTCTGCATTTTCCTGTACAGGTTGTTCTGCCGGAGATTCGTTTTGCTGTTCTGCTGGTTGATTTTCTCCTGCAACAGGCAATGCCTGAGGGACTACCGGAGTGTTTGAATCAAATATTTTAGATTCGGTGGAATAACCTCCTTTAAAGCTTAGACTTGAAAGCAAAATCAACACGATCAGTGCAGTTGCCAGAGTCCAGGTGCTTTTATCTAAGAATTTATTGGTGTTTTGCACACCTCCCACAGAGGTAGAACCACCTAATGACGAATCCAAACCACCGCCTTTAGGGTTTTGAATCATGATCACAATGACTAAAAGTAAAGAAACGATAGTAATTAATACTAAAAAGATTGTAAATGTATTCATTGACTTATATGTTATTAAATTCCTGTAATTTTTTTATGTCAGTAATTCGGTTTGCAAATAAACTACTTTTTTCTGGATATTTCAAAATTAAAATCTCATAAGCTTGTATTGCTTTCTGAAATTTTTTTTGTTCCAGATAAATCCGCGCAAGTGTTTCGGTCATATAAAAGGGTTCTCCATCGTCGTCAACATCAATGTTTACGGGAGGTGTCGGCGAATTTTTGCTTGGAGTTATTTTTGGATTGGTCTCAATAAATTTATTGATCAAATCCAATTTTTTTTGTTTTTCATCTATCGGAGTTTCTTGCTCAAAAACTTCTTTTGTATTTAAAAACTCTTCTTCTGTACGTTCGATAGGTTGTGCAGAAGTCAATTTCAGCCATTCAGTAAACGAAAATTTGTCGTTTTCAGAAAAATCCAACGGAGTGCCTACTTCTAATTTTTCTTCAAGCTGCTGTGCTTCTTCATCAACTTTAGGTTCTTCTTTTTTGCGCCTGGCTTCTGATTTCGAGTTGGATATTTGGTCTATTTTATGAATCAGTTTGGTTTCTTTTGCCGGATTTTCAATATAAACCAAAGTTTCCAAAACACGTTTTTCGATGGTTTCGTCTAAAGTAGGTTCCGGTTTTTTTTCGACATAATCTGCCTCAAAAACTTCTACACTTTCGATTTGCAAAGGCTTGTAAGTGATAAATTCTTCAGAAATAATAAAATCAAACAAGACATCGCGGTCGGTGGTGTATGCCGCCGTTTTTTTAAGTTCGTTGTTGTACAGAAAGCTGCGTTGCTGGTGCAGTGTTTTCAAGTACAAAGCGCGTGCCGATTGCAAATAAGGATATTCGCCAAGCACGTTTTTTACCGTGTCGGAATCTTCGTCGGTTAACTGGTACGGATTATTTAACCAATGTATGTATTGCTGT
>DATGMY010000292.1:0-3328 GCA_035307005.1 Flavobacterium sp.
CGTTAAATAATCTTCTAATTGTTCTTTTTCTGATTCCCAGTCCCGGGTAATTCCGTCTTTGATAAATTTTGCAGGAATCCCGCCGATCAAAATATTGTTGCCAAAAGATGTGTAATCCTTATTGCACAAAGAATTGGAGGCTACCAAAGTATAATCCGGCAAAAGCGTACCTGATTTGATGGTACTTCTCATTCCGGTATAAATATACGAACCTAAATGAATAGTACCGCTTTGAGGAAGTATTTTGTTTTCTTTTAAATCGTATAAATCGTGGAAATTTGTGTCTAATAATACAGATTCATCGCCAATTTGAACATAATTTCCAAAAACTATTTTTTGTGTACAAAAGATTTTAGATTGAGTAGAAACGGTACATAAATTCCCGTGCTCAAAAAAAGCGTTAGACGCAATATATAACTTTACATCAATTCCGAAGCAAATACTACCATTGACCTTCCAGATTCCGTCAAAAATCAATTCAGTCCCAAAAGCCGCCTTTTTAAAAATCTCAAATGGATGGCCAAACGTTATCAATCCTGTTTTTAAAGGTACATTAAAAGCAAACTTCCCTTTCAAACTCGTAATTTTACATGTGCCAAAGACAAGAACCGGAAACTTTAAAGCTTCACGCAAAGAAAAAAACTTTAAATTGATATACAAAGTCTTTATCCAGTTGATTTTCCGGTAGTATCGCCATTTTGATTTGAATTTGTGATATGTCGCTCGCAAGCTGTTCATAAACAGTGTGTAAAATTTTTGACAAAAATGATTAAAATATTGATTTGATCTTTTTGATAATTCTTTGTTCCAAAATATATTCGTCTAACTTATAAATACTATAAATTAACGAAATTATTGTGAACAGCACGGCAATAAAAACAAAATATTTTCCGTCTAAAATATAGTGAAAACCGATGACCGTTGCCAGAATCAAAACAGAAATAATCAGAATATTGCGATTGATAAAACTCAACTCAAACGAATATTTCTTCCGTATATAAAAATAAGAATATCCCGCACACAATATATAATTGACCAACAATGCCAACCCTATTCCATATAATTGCATCTCTTTAAACAACCAAATCGTAAGGATAACATTAAAAACATCGCTCAATGCATTGATGATAAAATACTGTTTCCAGTTTTTATTGGACAGAAAAAGATAGCCCGTAGAATAATTAAATCCTTTAAAAACAATAGCTGCCAAACCAAAAATCAATATCTGAAAAACGGGTTTAAATTCTGAAGAAAATAATAAAGAAATTAAAAATTCTCCAAATGAATACACAATCAATATAGCAGGAAGAATGATGAGTAAACAAATTTCTAACTGATGGTTGATTAACAGATTATAATCTCCTTTTCCTTCTATGGTACTGGTCAGTTTCGGAAAGAAAAATTTACCCATTGCAATAAAAATCATTCCCAGATACGAAACCAAAACAATAGTACCTGCGTGGTAATAACTTAAATAAACCGAATCCTGTCCGTTAAAATACAGTCTTATCAGATAGAAACAAAGAAAACCTATAAAGACATTTACAGACAATATTCCGCCGGACTTTATCAGCTTTTTAAAAGATTCGCGAAGTTCCGAAGAAGATAAAGAAACATTACTTTTGGGAATATTACTTAATTTGGAATAAAGTAAAAAACTTATCAACGAGTTTAAAACCATTGCCGTAATAATTCCATTGATGCCGAAATAATAATACACAATCAGGATTACCACAGTATTTGAAATGTTGATAAGAATATTGATGCGTATGAGCTTTGAAAAATTTTGCGTCCCTTCTAAAAATATGATTTTACTTTGGGCTCCGCTCATAAAAACAAAATAAGCCGACAATATCACAAACCACAAATAATAATCAGATGTTTCAAAAGTTGAAAAACTAAGGTATGAAGCTGCTATTATCGAAAGAAATCCGGCAAAACAACCGGTTGCAAGACAAAAAAGGTTAACAATCTTAATGGTCTTGTGGAATTCTGTACTATTTCTGTCTTTTATAGCTGCTATCTCACGTATTCCCGTAAAATTTATCCCGAAGTTGGTAAAAGACGTAATCAGTTGTGTAGTGTTTTCTATAAGTCCGACCAATCCAAAACCATTGGGACCTAAAAAATGGCTGGCTCCCATATTGGTAACCATCCTGAGAATCATACGTATGACTTCCACAACACCAAATAAACTTGTTGCTTTAAATATTGTTTTATAATGCTTATCAGATTTCATCCAACAATATTTCCCATATTAAGATACCGCTCCTGAAAAGTATCATACCATTTTTTCCAATCGTTAAAATCTATTTCAGAATCTTTTAAACCATTTTTAATCCACTCATCAGGTACATCTTCATCTAAATTTTCCGTGAGATATATGTTGTGATGCAGCCAATATTCATTCAGTAGCTTATTAAATTTAAAAACATCAAACGCTCCGCTGAAAGACTCTTTGGAAATCAAAGAAGCGGTGGTTTTAAGTGTAGTTCTTATGATTTCCTGTTTCGTGTTTCCTACGCAAAATTGCTCCTTAGCCTGCAAAAGTTGCTGAATCTGCTGCAGTTCATCAATCATATCTTGATGATGATTCCAACACGCTTTATAATATCTTTTGGAATATAAACCACCGGCAACGGCATAGAGCTGGTAATATTTCAGCAATTCCTTATTTATGTCAACAAATCTTCGGGTTATTCCACCGGCTTTAAAACGGTTTGTCCTGAAAATCATTTCAAACAACTTTGCCTTTTTTGTAAATAATTCAGGAGCTACTTTACAGATGTTTTTAGAAGAATCAACAATATTTCCAGAGATAAGTAAAGAATTATTAAGCCATAAAAACTTGACCATATCCATCCTTAAATCAGTAACTTCTTTAATAATTTCCCTAAAATCTACACGCACCGAAAACCACATATCATCTTCCAATAAAATAAAATGTTCACTGCCTTTCAGCACTTCCTCTTTCCAGAACATCGCAGGAATCAGCTTTACAGGAATTTCATTACGCAATATACTTTCATTTTTTTGTTCATAATACGGAGATTTCCTAACTTGAACTTCAGGATATAATTGTTGGATTTTTTGCAGATATTTTTGCGGTGTTCCGTCGTCCAACACTATTATTTTCCCATCAAACCCTAAAAGATTACTTTTGATACTCGCCAATGTACGATGTAATAAATAAGCCCGGTTAAACGATTTTATATAAATATCCATTACCAATTATTTATTTTTTCAATAATAAACTCCTGTTCTTCTACCGTAAGCGACGGATACAGCGGAATACTCACAATTTGCTTGTGTATTAACTCACTCACCG
>DATGMY010000293.1:0-6122 GCA_035307005.1 Flavobacterium sp.
AGTTGCACAGGAACGTTGGGAAGAAGATTCTAAAAATAATAAAATTACTGTAACAGAAGAACACGTAGCTGATGTTGTTTCAATGATGACGGGCATTCCTGTCAATAAGATTGCCCAGGCAGAAAGCAAAAAACTGGCAAAGCTTCCAGAAGCAATTAAAGGAAAAGTGATTGGTCAGGACGAAGCTGTGGCAAAAATCGCCAAATCGATTCAGCGCAACCGTGCCGGATTGAAAGATCCGAATAAACCGATTGGTTCTTTTATATTTTTAGGGCAGACCGGGGTAGGGAAAACGCAGTTGGCAAAAGTGATAGCCAAAGAAATTTTTGATTCTGAAGATGCATTAATCCGTATCGATATGAGCGAGTATATGGAAAAATTTGCCATTTCACGTTTGGTGGGTGCACCTCCGGGATATGTAGGTTACGAAGAAGGCGGACAATTAACGGAAAAAGTACGCAGAAAACCTTATGCCGTGATTTTGCTGGACGAGGTAGAAAAAGCCCATCCGGATGTATTCAATATGCTGCTTCAGGTTTTGGACGACGGACATTTGACCGACAGTCTGGGACGTAAAATTGATTTTAGAAATACCATTATCATTATGACTTCCAACGTTGGAGCACGTCAGCTGAAAGATTTCGGAACAGGTGTTGGATTTGGAACAAAAGCCAAACAAGACCAGCAGGACGAAATGACTAAATCTGTTATCGAAAACGCCTTGAAAAAAGCATTTGCTCCGGAATTTCTAAACCGTATTGATGATGTGGTTGTTTTCAACACTTTGGAAAAAGAAGACATTCACAAAATCATCAATATTGAAATTGAAAAGTTGTATCAGCGTGTAAAATCTTTGGGCTACGATCTGGAACTCACTCAGGAAGCTTTGGATTTTATTGCCGACAAAGGTTTTGATAAGCAATATGGTGCACGTCCGTTGAAACGTGCCATCCAAAAATATGTCGAAGATTTATTGGCAGAAGAAATCATCAACGGAAACATCCACGAAAACGATGTGTTGTTGATGGATAAAGTAAAAGATGAAGAAACTTTAAAGGTGCAGGTCAAACACACCGATTCTTCACTGAAAGAATAAGTTCATAAATATTTTAAGAAAGTAGTAAGAAAATTCTTACTACTTTTTTTATACCTTTTCGCTAATTAAACCTGCTATGAATCAAATCAAGAAAATCAAACGTATCGGTAATGTGATCAGCGTTTTATCAAAATACGGTTTTGATGATATTATTGCACGCACCAAAGCTGAAAAGTTTTTACCCAAAGGTTTTGTAAAGTCAAAACGGGGCAAAGAAATTTTCGATTTAAGTGTTTATACCCGTGTGCGTCTGGTATTGGAAGAGTTAGGTCCTACGTATGTGAAATTTGGACAGATGTTTAGCAATCGCGAAGACCTACTTCCTGCCGAAATGATTGTTGAACTGGCAGAACTTCAGGACAATGTTCCTCCCGAAGAAATGGATGTTTACAGGAAAATTGAAGAAGAACTTTTAATCGATCCGAAACAATATTTTGAATACATTGATCCGGAACCGATTGCATCGGCTTCAATTTCTCAGGTTTATTCGGGCAGATTGATCAATGGAGAAAAAGTAGTCATCAAGGTTAAACGACCGTCTATCGATCAAATCATTCGTTCGGACATAATGATTATGAAAGATCTTGCCCATATCCTCGAAAAAAATTACGATGCTGCCCGCCGGATGAATCTCAATCAACTGATCAATTCGTTTGAAAATAATATGAACCGCGAATTGTCGTTGACCAATGAATTTCACAACATCGAAAAATTTCGGAAGAATTTTGAAGAACGTCCCGAGGTTTATGTTCCGATAACTTATAAAGAACTTTCCAATAATTGCATTTTGACGATGGAATTTATTGACGGATTTAAAGTCAATAACAAAGAAAAGATTCTGGAAACCGGTATGCAACCCAAAAATGTAGCACAACTGGGAGTGGTTCTTTTTATGAAAATGGTTTTGGAGGATGGCTTTTTCCACGCCGATCCGCATCCGGGAAATGTTTTTATTTTGCAAGATCAACGGGTTTGTTTCATTGACTTTGGTTCGATGGGACAAATTATAAAAAGCGATATGGAACTTCTGGAAGGAGTTATCGAGAGTTTTTTACTGCAAGATGCCAAAAAGATCATTCGTCTCCTCAAGCGGTTGGCGTTGGAATATCATATTGAAGACGAACGTAAACTGGAGCGCGATATTTATGATATCTTTCATATGCTGGAGCATACCGCTCTCAACGAGATCAATGTGAAAGACATCGTCGAAAAGTTTAAGGCTATTATGGCAAACAATCATGTTTTGATGCCCGAGTTTGTGTATCTTCTTCTGCGGGGAATTTCTATTATTGAAGGAATCGGAAAGCAATTGGATCCGGAATTAAATGTAATGGAAAGTATGCGCCCGTATGCCAATGAACTGGCAATGAAAAAATACGGTCCTGAAGCAATAGTCAAAAAATCAGCTAAGTACCTCAAGATTATGGCAACCAATTTTCAAAATCTGCCTGATGATTTATCTGTTTTAATGGATAAAATCAAAGACGATAAATTGAAGATTAACTTTGAAATTGAAAATTTAGAAGATGTAAGAAAAACGCTTCAAAATGCTTCCAACCGGCTCACGTATGCTATTATTATTGCGGCTTTGTCTATAGGTTCGTCTATTTTGATGATGGCTCATATTCCGCCATTAATGTTTGGAAACTCTGTTTTGGGATTGTTTGGATTCCTTATTTCCGGATTTTTAGGAATTGCTATCATTTATTCGATCTGGAAAAAAGATAAATAAAGTTAGAAAAAATGGAACGCAGATAAAAAAGACTTGATGTGCGTCAGTGTAAAAAGCCGACCCGCAAATGGCACATTTGGTTTTTTCCTACACACGAGCCAGTGCTCAAAAAGCCAAAAGAGCCATTTTTTCCAACGCTTGACAAACTGAATTAAAAACATTTTGTATATTTGCCAAAACTTGTCAAGTCAAAATAAAGCAAAATGAAGACAATAGGAACAATATTAAGGGAACTAAGAGAGGAAAAAGGGCTACTTCTAAGAGAAGTTGGAGCAAAACTTTCTATTGACCCTACAATACTAAGTAAAATTGAAAGAGACGAAAGAAAAGCTACAAAAACTCAAATTGAAGCTTTCTCAAAATTTTACAAAGTGAAAGATGAAATCTATATTACTTGGTTAAGTGACAAACTCGTATATGAAGTGAAAGACGAAGAATTTGCTTTACAAGCTATGCAAGTTGCAGAAGAAAAAATCAAGTATAATAAAACTTTGAAAAAATGAAGGACGAATTTAAAATAATAGACTTGTTTGCAGGGATTGGAGGGATTCGTCTTGGATTCGAGAAAATCGGAGCAAAATGTGTGTTTTCGTCAGAGTGGGATAAACACGCTCAAGATATGTACGAAGAAAATTTTGGGGAAAGACCATTTGGGGACATTAACCAAATTGCTCCTGAAGATGTGCCAAACCACGATTTTCTATTAGCCGGTTTTCCTTGTCAACCTTTTAGTATTGCAGGTAAACAATTAGGTTTTGCTGATACGAGAGGAACATTATTTTTCAATATTGAAAAGATAATTGAAGCCAAACAACCTTATGGATTTTTACTTGAAAACGTTAAGCGTTTGACAACTCACGACAACGGTCGAACATTTAAGGTGATTATAGAAAAACTTGAAGGTTTAGGATACACCGTTTATCATAAAGTGCTAAACTCTTTAGATTATGGAATTCCACAAAAACGGGAGAGAATTTATATAGTTGGATTTAAAGAACCAATACATTTTAAGTTTCCAAAACCTCTTGGTTATTACAAACCACTTACAGACTTTCTTGATGATGATAAAGACGTCCCAGAAAATTACTTTGTAAGTGAAGAAATTAAAGAAAAACGTTTATCAAAAGTCAAACCAAACGCACCATACCCAAGTATTTGGCACGAGAATATTGGTGGCAACATTTCAGCTTTACCTTACTCTTGTGCATTACGAGCAGGAGGTAGTTACAACTATCTTCTTGTAAATGGAACTAGAAGATTAACAGGTAGGGAAATGTTAAGATTACAAGGGTTCCCTGATACCTTTAAAATTAACGTAGCATATACTCAAGCACGTAAAATTGCAGGAAATAGCGTGACTGTAAAAGTAATTGAAATGATTGCGGAACAAGTTAAACAAGCAATTGACAACAATAAACCTAAAATAGTTGCAAAGCAATTAGAACTAATAACAGAATAATGAATTTAGAAGACGCAAAAGGAGCAATTGACAATATTATAAGGAAGGCAAGAGTTCATCTTTATAAACCAATTCAGATTGCAGAAATACTACACAGAGATAGAGTTCATAATGATATTGTTCTTTCAGAACTTGAAACATATAGAACGAAATCTAAAACTTGGAGAGATTTAATTTGTGTACCCTTTTTAGGAAGAACAAGTACTTCATCAGCCAAATATCAAGATGATATTTTTAGTGCAACCGCTGTTCCGCCTTCAATTATTGATATTCTTGGTAAAGAGAATAGGAAGAAAAATGGAATTGTTGAAGCCTACATTTATGCTAAATTTCAAGAACGCTATGGTCAAATGTCAACAGCATTAAATTATTCAAGAAATGCAAAAAAGGAAACATTCAATCTTGAAGAATTCCTTGACTTATTTTGGAGTGAGCCAGGCTTAAGGAGAAGTATAGATAAGGTTTACGAGATTGTTGTGTATTCACTTTTTAGTGTTTTAGTAGAGGAATTAGATGTTGAAATAGAAGTTAGACTGAATCCTGATAAAATCAACGTGCTTGAAGAATTTGAGACATTCGCAGAGAAAGTTCTTTGTATAAACTCCAAAAATACAAGTTATAAATCACCAGCCAGCATAAATCGAGTTGGTGTCACTAATGCAGCAGATAGAGGTCTTGATATGTGGGCTAATTTTGGTCCTGCAATTCAAATTAAACATCTATCCCTTAATGAAAGATTGGCTGAAGAAATAGTAACAACTGTTACTTCTGACAGAATTGTAATAGTTTGCAAAGATTCTGAGGAACTTGTAATAAAATCCCTTTTGACACAGCTTGGATGGCGTTCAAGAATACAAAGTATAATAACAGAATCAGAGTTAATTGATTGGTATGAAAAAGCCCTAAGAGGAAATTTTTCAAATGTAATTGGCAATAAACTTTTACAATCAATTAGTGAAGAAATTAGAAACGAGTTTCCGTCTGCCGATAATTCTGATTTTATGGAGTTTTACACCCAAAGAGGTTACGATAAATTGAATGATGACTTTTGGAAATAATTCACTCGACAAAGACTTTAAAAAATTATGAAATATTCAAATTTTCCTAGAGGTTCAGAGTGGTGTAAATGGGATTTACATATTCACACTCCCTTTTCTATACTGAACAATGGCTTCGGTAACGATTGGGATATTTATGTTCAGAAACTGTTTAAAAAAGCAATTGAACACGATATTTGGGCAATTGGGATAACAGACTATTTCAGTATAGATAGGAGCCGGATGTTTGTGTCCAAAGATTAAAAATCTTGTGCCTTTATGGTAAGAAAAAAACCGGAACGCTGATTATATAAATATTTTAATTGTGTAGTAAGGCTAACCATTAACTTTTACTAAATTTGCATTTATGCAGAAAAATGTCAACATACAAAATAAACGAGCAAAATTCGAATTTGAATTTATAGAAAAATATACTGCCGGAATTGTTTTAAGGGGAACTGAAATTAAATCCATTCGTCTGGGTAAGGCTTCTATTGCTGATAGTTTTTGTGAATTTCACAACGGTGAATTATTTATGATCAATTCTCATATAGAAGAATATTCGTTTGGGACACACTATAACCACAAAGCCAAAAGCGAACGAAAGCTATTGTTGAATAAAAGAGAATTGAAATCGCTTTTTAAGAATGTGCAAAATAAAGGTCTGACTATTGTGCCGCTGCGTTTGTTTACCAATGAGAAAGGTTTGGCAAAAATAGAGATTGCACTGGCACGCGGTAAAAAAATATACGATAAACGTGAAACTATTAAAGACCGCGAAAATAAAATCAATTTAGA
>DATGMY010000294.1:0-3364 GCA_035307005.1 Flavobacterium sp.
GCTCACTAATGGGTTTAAGAATAATCTGTCCTTTTTCAAAAATCAATTCAATTTTATCAGAAATATTATATTTCTCTAAAATGGCCTTAGGTAGTCTAAAGCCCTTTGAATTACCTATTTTTATAATTGAAATCTCCATAACATAAATATTGCGTAAGTACAAAGTTATTACATTCTTAGTTCTAAAACAAGTTTTAATACACTTTTGCTGTGGTGACGGATGACGGTCTGCAAATAGGCGACGGCCACATCTTTACGTCAAACTTTAAACGATGGTACAAATTTTATCTTTTCGGAAAACTTTAAATCGAAGCGTTTATTGTGGCTGGTGCTTATTTGATGTTACCTGCCGTTTTTCTGTCTTGGCTTAACAGTATACTTAAAACTGTCATATTCATATCCCTTTCCTTTCATTAATGTAAAGGTTTCAATATAGTCTTGCGATTTTTTTTTATAAATACCTTTTTCAATTAATGACTTAATCACTTCATCGTTCTCTAACTGTTTGACATCTTTACTCAATATTCTCAAAAACATAGTTTGCGCATTGGTTGAGTCAGTTAAGTTAAAAAGGACAGAGCAAGTAAATGATGTAATAATATTTTTGTCAGTTTCAATATGCAGCGCAGGAAGCCATTCACTGTTATTATATTTGATTAGAGGCTCCCCTAAATACATAAATGCATCTCTTCCTGTCGAATCAATTATTCTGTCATCATCTTCCTCAGAAGCCCAATGCCAATCGATTATTTTATCGCTCGTTTTATAGTTGTCGCCAATCGAAATTTTGTATATGTCCTTTTTGTAGTCAACTAGTAACTTCTGTTTGGGTTCATTCGCTTCAACTCCACTTAGCTCATCATTCTTCTTTCCTGTCTCTGCGCAGGAAAATAATATCATAGCAAGTGATAAAAGTGTTAACATATTTCTTACAAAATTCATTTCGTTGTGTATCATCCTGAAATTGCAGGTAACAATTGGCTAATCGTAATACGTATAACCAATCTACATTCAATCAAATATAGCATTTTTTCTTTACCTTCTTTATGACACATCTAAACTTCCCTTTCACTTCCACCGATCTAATTCCAAGGTAAATCGTACTTTCGCGTTAGGGATAAGAGCGGCATCCTCTGACGTTTTTTGTCAGAGATATAGCGGATAGCCCGACGCAGACATTCATTGTAGTTTACGGAAATGAATCGTCTGGGGAACACCCAAAGAAAATCAATTCATCATTCCATTTATTGGTTTGAACTTCTTCCTCAACCATAAAGAAACTTTTACCAAAGCGATCAATACTGGCACTTCAACCAAAGGTCCAATTACTCCAGCGAAGGCTTGTCCGGAGTTCAATCCGAAAACAGCAATAGAAACTGCGATGGCCAATTCGAAATTATTCCCTGCCGCGGTAAACGCAACGGAAGCGGTTTTGTCGTAGGAAGTTCCCATGGCTTTGGTAAAGAAAAAGCTGATGAAGAACATTAGGGTAAAGTAAAGAATCAATGGGATGGCGATAATCACAACATCCATTGGAATTTCTACAATGAGTTCTCCTTTAAGTGAAAACATGATGACTATTGTGAACAATAAAGCAATCAATGTGAGTGGAGATATCGCAGGAATAAACTTTTCTGTGAACCACTTTTCGCCTTTTTGTTTGATGAGTATTTGTCGACTCAAAATTCCCATCAAAAACGGAATTCCCAAATAAATAGCCACACTTTCGGCAATTGTAGCAATCGAAATATCAATGATTGCCCCTTCGAATCCGAAATAAGGAGGTAAAATTGTAATGAAAATCCACGCATAAAAACTATACGCGAAAACCTGGAAGATACTGTTCAGCGCCACCAGTCCAGCACCGTACTCGCTACTTCCTTCTGCTAAATCATTCCAAACCATGACCATTGCAATACATCGGGCCAACCCAATTAAAATCAATCCGACCATGTATTCTGGATAGTCATGTAAGAATATAATGGCCAAAGTGAACATTAAAATTGGTCCAATCACCCAATTCAACAAAAGGGAAATGGATAGAATTTTTGTGTTGCGAAAAACTTTGGGTAAGAGTTTATAATTCACTTTGGCAAGCGGTGGATACATCATTAAAATTAATCCAATTGCGATAGGGATATTCGTTGAACCACTGCTTAAAGAATTTACAAAATCAGGAAAAGTTGGAGCGAAATAACCAATTCCAACACCAATTGCCATGGCAACAAAAATCCAAAGGGTTAGATTTCTATTGAGAAAACTCATATTTTTCATAACTAATTTTTGATTTTTATTTGTGCGAAAACGTAACTCATTTCTGTTGCGATTTTTATACTTGTTTGGTTGTATTCTTCCAATTTTTGAGGAGAATGATCAAAAGCTTTTGGATCTAAATAGTGAATTGGAACTCGTTTTTCTGCTCCTAAAACTACAGGGCAATCGCCATCTGCTTCGGAACACGTCATGATTGCACAAAAATCTTTTTTCGGATTTGATGCATCATCCCATCTTTTGGAATACGCAACAATTGAAGCCTGATTTTCCGCATATTTTATGGCGTAGTTTGGGTTATTCAAGTCTGCTAAATAGTCAATCTCAAACCCAGATGCTTTCAAAACATCAACCACCGCAGGATAAACGGCTGTGGCCTCTGTTCCTCCAGAATAGCAAAACACTTTTGGAACATCATAATAATGCGCCATGGTTTGCGCCCAAATTTGCGCCAAATGACTTCTTCTGGAATTGTGAGTGCAGATAAAGTTGAGGTTTATTACTTCGTTTTTATCTTGCTTCGTTTGAATGAAGTCAATAAGTGGTTGAAGAATTTGTTTTCTTTCATCGTTTACGGTGGTAACATCTAATTGTGTTACGAAATTTGATATTTTTTTAAATAGTTTCATGGGTTAATGTTTTACCGCAGAGTCCGCAAAGTTTTCGCAGAGTTACACAGAGGTTTTTAGTTCGCAGAAGTTTTCACCTGAGGTGGATACTATTAATCTTTGCTGTTTTTTGTTTACACCTGCGGTGATACTTAGTTTTTACCGCGAAGGCCGTTAAGTTTTCGCAGTTTTCGAAGGGAAAAGCAAAAAGGAAGATATCAATGAATCTAGCCTAATCGTTCTTCCTTAAATATCATTTCACTGATTTTTTTTAGAGACTTTTATTAGAAAAGACAAGGCTTTTGAAATTCATAATTCAACATTTATCATTCATAATTAATCAACAGCATCCTCCACCTGGCGTACATCCATTGGCATCACCTAAATCTGCCATTTTAACCTTTGGTTTCTCTTCTGGAATTCCACATTTATCTGGTGCTAAACAATCTGTCTGTTTTGTTGCTAACAAGAAGTTTTTTCCGTCA
>DATGMY010000295.1:0-5183 GCA_035307005.1 Flavobacterium sp.
TTCTTGCTGGTTCAATGCTGCAAAATCCTGTACCACTTTAGACATAACATTCTCTACTTGATTCGGACTGAATTCATTCTGAGCATTTTCATTCTGATCAATGGAGAAATAAGCTGCTTCTGCATAGAGTTTTTTATATAGTTCCAATGAATCTTTGATGGTTATTTGATCCGAATCTTCCCGGGAAACTTGACTTTTGTTGCACGAAATAAAAAGAGCACTAAACACGAAAAAGCCACACACAAAAAAATGTTTCATAATCATTGATGGTTTTCAGGGATTAATTGTTGATACTTTTGAAGAGAATCTTCCGCTTTTTTTAATTTTTTTTCCAGCTTTTCAATATGCTGATCTTTTGCTTTTAATATCTTTGAATCGTTTACATACATAAAAATGTTGATAAGCAACGAAAACAAAAATAAGTATAAATACACTCTTTTCATTATATATCTAAAATTAATTCATCATAAGCTAAAAATACGTTGTCGGGCAACTGACTTTCGACTTCATCGTGAAAACCCAGTTGAAAACCTATATGTGTGAGATAAGCTTTTTTGGGTTGGATTTTCTCAATATGAGCCAAAGCTTCTTCGAGATTGTTGTGGGTAGGATGCTCCTGAATCCGCAAAGCACTAATAACCAAAACATCTAAGTCTTTTAAACATTCGTATGTTTTTTCATCCAGTGTTTTCACATCGGTCAGATAAGCGAAGTTATCCATACGATAGCCCAAAATAGGAAGCGAACCGTGATTGACCAGCAACGGACGAATGGTTTTGCCTTCTACCTTAAAATCGACATAAGGTTCTATTTCGTGAATCGTTACCGAAGGCGCTCCGGGATACCTGTTTTCGGTTTCAAAAACATAATCAAACCGGCGTTTCAAACTTTCAATAACTCTTGACTGACCATAAACAGGCATCGATTTGCTTTCCATAAAACAATATGGGCGAATGTCGTCCAATCCAGCCGTGTGATCGGCGTGTTCGTGGGTAAATAAAATGGCGTCTAACCGGTCGTTGTCGATCCTGAGCATCTGCTGCCGAAAATCCGGACCGCAGTCTATAAGAATTGATGTGCCGCTCCATTCGATCAAAACAGAAGTTCGTAAACGCTTGTCTTTTAAGTTGGTGCTTAAACACACGGGGTGTTTTATTCCTATCACGGGAATGCCCTGGGAAGTACCGGTACCTAAAAAGTATATTTTCACTAAGATTCTTTTTTACAAAAATAGCACAATATAAATGAATTTAGTACTTTTATCAACAAACAAAAACATTGCTGATGAATAATTTTTTTGAAGACGATCTGAAGTTAGACGGAGACAGAATCATTGCGCATACTCCCGCAATTTCAGATAAAACTTTGCGGATCAACCTGAATAAAAACATCTACGGTTCGTTTGCTGAAATTGGCGCAGGACAGGAAACTGCACGTCATTTTTTCAGAGCCGGAGCTGCCTCACGCACCATTGCCAAAGCAATGTCTGCTTACGACAAACAGTTTAGTGATGCTATTTACACTGTGGAACCCGACGGACGTTATGTAACGGAAAGCCGTTTGCGAAAAATGCTTCAACACGAAGTGAAGCTGTTGGAAGAGCGTCTGCATCAGGACAATAATAGCAACCGAATGTATTTTAGCTATGCTAATACGGTGGCTACGATTGATTTTGCCAAAAAGTTTAAAGGACACGGTTGGGTAGGTATCCGTTTTCAGAGCGAACCCAACGGGGCTTACAGCGAAATTATTTTACACATTCAGTTTAAAGAAAATGATGCATTACTGCAACAACGTACTTTGGGAACATTGGGCGTAAACCTTATTTACGGAGCTTTCTACCAATACCACGATCCTAAAAAATTAATCCACCATTTATACGACCATTTAGACAAAGATCAGTTGGAAATAGATACCATTAACTTTTCCGGACCGGCATTTGCAAATGTTGACAACCGGTTGATGAGTTTATATCTGGTAAAAAACGGTATGGCAGAGGCAGTAATGTTTGCACCAAACGGACAAAATATCTTGCCGGCAAATACGCTTTTTAAGAAAAACGTGTTGTTGCTTCGCGGCAGTTTTCGCCCGGTAACAGTGGTTAATATCAATATGTATCAAAAATCACTCAATCAATTTTTGAGTAAAAATCAGCTTTCGGTTGACAAAACAGTAGTTATTTTTGAAATTACTTTAAATAATCTTTTGGCACTGGGAGCGGTGGATGAACAAGACTTTCTGGATCGTGCCGAGTTGTTGTGTGCATTGGGACATACGGTAATGATTTCCAATTTCAAAGAATATTTCAAAGCCGTGGATTATATCTGGAATTATTCTCAGGAAAAAATTGCTTTGACCATCGGAATACCAAGCTTGATTGAAATTTTCAATGCCAAACATTACACAAATTTAAGCGGAGGATTGTTTGAAGGATTGGGACGTTTGTTTAAACACGGATTGGAAATTTATGTTTACCCGCTGTTAGATGAAAATGAAAACATTGTTTCCAGTAAAAATGTGCAGTTACATGACAAACAGTTAAAACCTATTTATGAGTATTTTAAATCGGAAGGACAGATTATTGACATAGAAAACTTTGAATTGAAGAACCTGAAAATATTCTCGTATAAAGTCCTTAAAAAACTCCGGCAAAATGATGAAAGCTGGCAAAATGATGTACCGGAAACCGTTGCAAAGATCATTAAAGAACGTAAATTGTTTGATTATAAGTAGATAAAAACAAAGAGGCTGTCTAAAAAGTAAAGACAGCCTCTCTTGAATATTTAATAAAATTTATTTCTCAAACGGAATAGCCGGCAACAATTGTGAAGAAACATCTCCGAAACCAATACGTACACCGTCTTTTTCGCAATAACCTTTCATAATGATGGTATCATAATCCTGAATGAATGTACGTTGAGAACCATCGGGCATTTCGATAGGGTTTTGTCCTGCCCAGGTAAGTTCCAGCAAAGAACCAAAACTGTCCGGAGTTGATCCCGAAATGGTTCCGGAGCCCATCATATCTCCGGAAGTGACCAAACATCCGTTTACCGTATGATGTGCCAGTTGCTGGCTCATGGTCCAGTACATATATTTAAAGTTCGATTTACAAACTGTTTTTCCTTCTTTATCTTCAGGCTGAATAATCACTTCCAAATTGATGTCAAAAGCGTGGTCGCCATTTTGCTGTAAATACGGCAGTGGTTTTGGGTCTTCTTGTTTTGGGCTTGCACAACGGAAGGGTTCTAAAGCATCCATTGTTACAATCCAGCAGGAAATTGAAGAAGCAAAATTTTTAGCTAAAAACGGTCCGAGCGGAACGTATTCCCAAGACTGAATATCACGTGCAGACCAGTCGTTTAACAACACCATTCCAAAAATAAAATTCTCAGCTTCTTCTACAGAAACCCGATCTCCCATAATGTTGGCATCGGTAGTGATGAAAGCTGTTTCCAATTCAAAATCCACTCGTTTAGATTCTCCGAAAACAGGTTGCGTTTCGCCTTTTGGCAATGTTTGTCCCAACGGACGGTTTACCGGCATTCCCGATGGCACAATGGTAGAGCTTCTTCCGTGATAACCCACCGGAATATGCAGCCAGTTGGGTAAAAGTGCGTTTTTTGGATCTCTAAACATCATTCCCACATTGGTAGCGTGTTCTTTGGATGAATAAAAATCGGTATAATCACCAATAAAAACAGGCAATTCTACGGTAACTTCGTCAATGTTGAAAAGAACCGCTTTGCGATGTTCGGCATTATCACGCAGTTGTGGATTGTTTGCCTCAAAAATTTCCGAGATACGATTTCTCACGGCTCTCCAAACCTCTTTTCCTTCAGAAATAAAAGCGTTTAAAGTTTCGTCGTATAAAACGGTATCGTCGAAATCGATGTTTTTAAAATAGCCCAAGTCGTTTAATGCCGTTAAACTGATAGCATAATTTCCGATTCGGGAGCCAATCACTAACTCATCTTCTTCCACTGAAAAAACACCAAATGGAATATTTTGAATGGGGAAGTCGCTGTCTTTTGCTACTTCCAACCACGATTTTAAGTCAGGATTGTTCGCTGCTATACTCATAATAAGTCTGTTTTGTAGATTATAATTGTTTGTTATGCGAATATAACAATGATATTTCATAAATTTGAATTCATTTTAATCTAATTATTCATAATGCAACGCGACGAACAGATTTTCGATCTTATTTTAGACGAACAAGACAGACAATTAAACGGTTTAGAATTGATTGCTTCAGAGAATTTTGTCAGCGACCAGGTAATGGAAGCAGCAGGCTCTGTTTTAACCAACAAATATGCTGAAGGATATCCCAACAGAAGATATTATGGAGGATGTGAAGTAGTTGATATTGTAGAACAAATCGCTATCGACAGAGCCAAGGCTTTGTTTAATGCCGAATATGCAAACGTACAGCCTCACTCGGGGTCTCAGGCTAATACAGCAGTTTTTGCAGCAGTTTTAAAACCCGGAGACAAGATTTTAGGTTTTGACTTATCTCACGGAGGACACTTAACCCACGGTTCGCCGGTAAACTTTTCAGGTAAATTATACAATCCGGTATTTTATGGCGTAGATAAAGAAACCGGACGCATCGATTATGATAAAGTACAGGAAGTGGCTGAACGTGAAAAACCACAATTAATTATTGCCGGAGCTTCGGCTTATTCACGTGATATGGACTTCAAACGTTTTCGTGAGATTGCCGATTCAGTAGGAGCTCTTTTAATGGCTGATATTGCGCATCCTGCCGGATTGATTGCCAAAGGATTGTTGTCTGACCCGCTACCTCATTGTCATATCGTAACTACTACTACCCATAAAACATTACGTGGTCCCCGTGGAGGAATGATTATGATGGGCAAAGACTTTGAAAATCCGTTTGGATTAAAAACACCAAAAGGCGAAACCCGTATGATGTCGGCTTTGTTGGATTCAGCTGTTTTTCCTGGTAATCAGGGAGGTCCTTTGATGCACATCATTGCTGCTAAAGCGGTGGCTTTTGGCGAAGCCTTGCAAGATGAATTTATGCACTATATGCTTCAGGTTCAGAAAAATGCAAAAGCTATGGCAGAAGCGTTTGTAAAACGTGGATACAACATTATTTCGGGAGGAACAGACAATCACATGATGCTGATTGATTTGAGAAACAAAAATATTTCCGG
>DATGMY010000296.1:0-5990 GCA_035307005.1 Flavobacterium sp.
AAATAAGCCCGGTTAAACGATTTTATATAAATATCCATTACCAATTATTTATTTTTTCAATAATAAACTCCTGTTCTTCTACCGTAAGCGACGGATACAGCGGAATACTCACAATTTGCTTGTGTATTAACTCACTCACCGGGAGCGACAAATGATCAAAGTCCTGCATTGCCTCTTGTTTATGAGGAGGAATCGGATAATGAATCAAGGTTTGTATGCCGTGTTCTAACAAATATTCCTGAAAAACAGAACGATCTTCTGTCCTCACTGCAAAAATATGAAAAACGTGCGACTCAAAATCAGCTACATACGGCAAAACAATCAATGGATTGGTCATTTTATCCATATATTTTCGGGCAATACCTCTGCGCCGGGCGTTGTCAAAATCCAAATCTTTCAATTTGATACGCAAAAAAGCAGCCTGTAATTCATCTAATCGTGAGTTAACGCCTTTGTACACATTGTGGTATTTCAACTCCGAACCATAATTTCTCAAACTCCGGATGCAATTAGCAAGCAACGAATTGTTTGTCGTAACCGCACCGCCGTCGCCCAGACAACCAAGATTTTTTCCGGGATAAAAACTAAAACCGGCAGCGTCGCCAATGTTTCCGGCTTTTAGTCCGTTTTCCACAGCTCCGTGTGCCTGTGCCGCATCTTCAATCAACAATAATCCAAAATCTTTGCAAAACGTTTTGATAGCAGCTGCGTCGGTTACTTGTCCGTATAAATGCACCATTAAAACTCCTTTGGTATGTTGACTTACCTGATTCTGGAGAACTTCCAGTGTCAGGTTATAATTGAGCAGGTTGGTATCGACCAATTTTGGAGTCAGTCCGGCATTGATGATTGCCAGAATACTGGCAATATAAGTATTTGCCGGAACAATGATTTCATCGTTGGGTTTTAAAACTCCGAGTTCAATATAAGCCTTGAAAATAAGCGTGAGCGCATCCAAACCATTAGCAACGCCAATGCAGTGAGAAACATTGCAATAAACTGCAAACTCCTGTTCAAACTGCAACAACTCGTCTCCAAGTATAAAACGTCCTTTTTCAAGAATATTTTTCGTTTTATCCAGAAAAGCCTGTTGATAAGGCTCATTGAGTTTTTTTAAATCGAGATACGGAATCATATATTTCCGGGATTAAAGAATGTTAAATAAATACGTGGGCATACTCAAAATACGTGCGCCAAACTGCTCTTTCCATGCCAATAAACCGTTGTGAATAGTTCCGGTTTCAGGATCTATAGATGTTCCAAAGTCAAAATATTCCTGTTTCAGATTGTTAATCATTTCCAAATGTAACAAATCAATTGCTCCCAATTTATTAAAAGTTGTTTTACTGCCTATATATTGCGATTTGACAAAAGTTTTTGATTGAAACAAAACCGTACCTGCGATCATTTCCTCTTCCAAAAACGCTCCAATTAAAATGATTTCATCAGGAAATTTTTCTTTGAGATACTTTATTTCTTTCAGTGAATGGATCGGTTTTTTATGGTATCGCTCTTCCAATCTTGGAATCAGCAAATCGTTCCAAAAAATATCAAAAGCATTCGTTTCCCGAATTACAACACCTTTTCTTTGCGCGTTTTTAGCATTCCTGAAAATTGATTTTGAAATAATCTTTTCCTTTCTAAGATAAATAACCGAGCCGGCATTTTGAAAAAAACTTCCGTTATACAAAGAACATAAATAAGAAATTTCATCACTTGACGACTGACCGTAAATGGTTGGTAAGCTTTTTATTTCCAACTGATGAATATCGTGCTGTTTCAGATATTCTGTTAAATGGCTAAACAATCTTTCAAAAAGATTAAATTTACAAGAAGATCTAACCAACAAACCACCATAGGTCAATCCTTTATGACTAATCACTTTATCTTTTACTTTACACGCAGGCAATACAGCTTCCAACTGATCATTTACGAACAACATCAACGAAAAATCTTCAAAACGGTCTTTGTGGTATTCCATAAAATCCCTGCGAAACAAAAACGTGCTGTTTTTGGCTTCGTCCACAAAAGCGTCCCATTGCTTTTTAAACGTATCGGTGTAGCGTTTTATTTCAATTGTATGTGTACTTTTCATCCTGAAAACGAAATAACATAAAAACAACAACATTTCATAACGAAACACTATATATTTTTTTATTAAAACAACATATTTCTTTCGTATATTTGCCCGACAAATTCAATTTAAAAATGATTAAAATAACATTACCAGACGGATCGGTGCGTGAATATGCTTCAGGTGTTACACCGCACGATGTTGCTTTAAGTATAAGCGAAGGTTTAGCACGTAACGTAATTTCTGCAAGCTTTAACGGCACCACCGTTGAAACCGTTACGCCATTGACCACCGATGGTAATTTAGTTTTATATACCTGGAACGACAAAGAAGGGAAGCAGGCTTTCTGGCATTCTTCATCACACGTGATGGCGCAGGCGTTGCAGGAATTATATCCGGACATTAAACTGACCATTGGTCCGGCAGTTGAAAATGGTTTTTATTACGATGTGGATTTTGGCGAATATAAATTTGGAGATACCGATTTTAAAAAGATCGAAGACCGCGTATTAGCCATTGCCAAAGAAAAGCACGAATTTAAAATGCGTTCTGCTACCAAAGCAGAAGCATTGGAATTGTATAAAGACAACGAATTCAAAACAGAATTGATTCAAAATCTGGAAGACGGAACCATCACGTTTTGCGATCATTCCACTTTTACAGACTTGTGTCGGGGCGGACATATTCCCAACACCGGAATCATCAAAGCTATGAAAATTCTAAACGTTGCCGGAGCTTATTGGCGTGGTGACGAGAAAAATAAACAATTGACCCGTGTTTACGGTATTTCGTTTCCAAAACAAAAAGACTTAACAGAGTATTTAGCATTGCTGGAAGAAGCTAAAAAACGAGACCACAGAAAGTTAGGAAAAGAATTGGAGTTGTTCCACTTTTCACAACGTGTGGGTCAGGGATTGCCTTTGTGGTTGCCAAAAGGAGCTGCATTGCGCGACCGTTTGGAACAATTTTTACGAAAAGCACAAAAAAAAGCAGGTTACGAACAAGTGGTAACACCACATATTGGTCACAAAGAACTGTATGTAACATCCGGACACTATGAGAAATATGGTGCCGATTCGTTCCAGCCAATTCACACCCCTACAGAAGGTGAAGAATTCTTGTTGAAACCAATGAACTGTCCGCATCACTGTGAAATTTACAATGCCAAACCCTGGTCTTATAAAGATTTACCCAAGCGTTATGCAGAATTTGGAACGGTTTATCGTTACGAACAATCCGGTGAATTGCACGGTTTGACACGTGTTCGCGGATTTACTCAGGACGATGCGCATATTTTCTGTACACCGGATCAACTGGACGAAGAGTTCAAAAAAGTAATTGATTTAGTATTATACGTTTTTGGTTCGTTAGGATTTGAAAACTTTACTGCTCAGGTTTCTGTTCGTGATTTGGACAATCCGGATAAATACATTGGTTCGGTAGCAAACTGGGAAAAGGCAGAAAATGCCATCATCAGTGCTGCAAAAGACAAAGGATTAAATTATGTGATAGAAACAGGTGAGGCTGCTTTTTACGGACCAAAACTTGATTTTATGGTCAAAGATGCTTTGGGACGTAATTGGCAATTGGGAACCATTCAGGTTGATTACAATTTACCCGAACGCTTTGATTTATCATACAAAGGTTCAGACGACAAGCTGCACAGACCGGTGATGATTCACCGTGCGCCTTTTGGTTCAATGGAACGTTTTATTGCGATTTTATTAGAACACACAGCCGGAAACTTCCCGTTATGGTTGATTCCGGAACAAGCTATTATCTTGTCTTTGAGTGAGAAATACGAAAATTATGCAAAAAAAGTTTTAACTTTGTTGGAAAATCACGAAATTCGCGCCGTTATAGATGACAGAAATGAAACCATCGGTAAGAAAATACGTGAAGCAGAATTACAAAAATTCCCGTATATGCTGATTATCGGGGAAGATGAAGAAAACAACGGAACTGTTTCTGTACGTAAACGCGGCGAAGCAGGAAAGTCAAACATTGTAATGAAAACAGAAGAATTTATTCAACTGATTCAAGAGGAAGTGAATAAGTCAATCAAAACATTTTGAGTTTAACCGCTTGGAAACAAGCATAAATTTATAAAACCATAGCAGTAAATAACAGAAGAGGCTTTAGAAGACCTCCAGAAAAAAAGGAAGATGCACACAAAATCAACGACAAAATTCGTGTGCCGGAAGTTCGTTTAGTAGGCGATAATGTAGAACCAGGAGTTTATAAAACATCCGAAGCATTGGTCATGGCCGATGCGCAAGGATTGGATTTAGTGGAAATTTCCCCTAATGCCGCACCTCCTGTCTGTAAAATCATCGACTATAAAAAGTTTCTATACGAGCAGAAGAAACGAGATAAAATACTGAAAGCTAAGACTACTCAGGTTACTGTAAAAGAAATTCGTTTTGGCCCGCAGACAGACGAACACGATTACGAATTTAAAAAGAAGAATGCTGTCAAGTTTTTAAAAGAAGGTTCAAAACTAAAAGCATTTGTATTTTTCAAAGGTCGTTCGATCATTTACAAGGAACAAGGACAAATTTTATTGCTCCGCCTGGCTCAGGATCTCGAAGAATACGGTAAAGTAGAATCAATGCCTGTTTTAGAAGGAAAAAGAATGACAATGTATATTGCACCAAAGAAGAAAAAATAATATCTTTGCAAAACTTTTTAAGTAAGAGAACAATTAATACATAGGAACAAATGCCTAAAATGAAAACAAAATCCAGTGCTAAGAAACGCTTTAAATTGACAGGCTCTGGAAAAATCAAAAGAAAACACGCTTTTAAAAGTCACATCTTAACAAAGAAGTCTAAAAAGCGTAAATTAGCTTTAACTCACTCTGCTTTAGTACACAAAGCGGACGAAAAAAGCGTAAAAGAACAATTAAGATTAGTTTAATCCATAATCGTTCACGGTTTTATAACATTATTTAATAACCCTGGAGTGGGCGTTTCAACAGAAACAAAAGCAATGGACAGCCATTCGCCTTACTACAAAAAAAATTTAAAATTATGCCAAAAGCAAATAATGCAGTAGCATCAAGAGCAAGAAGAAAAAGAATTCTGAAGCAAGCTAAAGGTTTCTTCGGAAGACGTAAAAACGTTTGGACAGTAGCTAAAAACGCGGTAGAAAAAGCAATGACTTATGCTTACCGCGACAGAAAGCAAAAGAAAAGAAATTTCCGTTCACTATGGATCATGCGTATCAACGCCGGAGCTCGTTTACACGGAATGTCTTATTCTCAATTCATGGGGAAAGTAAAAGCGAACAACATCGAATTAAACCGTAAGGTTTTAGCCGATTTAGCAATGAACCACCCGGAAGCTTTCACAGCTATCGTAAACAAAGTAAAATAAACGTTTGTCAAACCCGTTCCTTACTTAAAAATATATAAAGTCCGTTGCAAAACGGACTTTTTTATATACAAACGTTTTAGCAAAATAGCTTATTTCTTTACTAATCTCTATATTTGCACAAATTCAAATACTATGCAGGAATTAAAAAATATTATAGAACAAGCCTGGGAAAACCGAGAGCTTTTGCATCAGGAAGATACACAAAACGCCATCAGAAAAGTTATTGATTTAATTGATAACGGAGAATTACGCACAGCAGAACCGGTTGAAGGCGGTTGGCAAATCAACGAGTGGGTTAAAAAAGCTGTGGTTTTGTACTTCCCTATTCAAAAAATGGAAACTTTGGAAGCAGGTATTTTTGAATATCATGACAAAATGCCTTTAAAACGCAATTATGCCGAAAAAGGTATCCGTGTGGTTCCGAATGCAGTGGCACGTCACGGTGCGTACATTTCTTCGGGAGTTATTTTAATGCCTTCGTATGTAAATATCGGCGCGTATGTAGATGAAGGCACTATGGTGGATACGTGGGCTACTGT
>DATGMY010000297.1:0-5715 GCA_035307005.1 Flavobacterium sp.
AAGATCCGTACGCTGAAAAAGGTATGGATCTTTTTAATTTTAAAAATTAGTTATAATCCCAAGACCACATAGGGGGAAACAAATCGGCTTATATTAAGAGAGTTAAGCCCACTTATTTGTCATTTTGAATTTATTTCAGAATCTCATAAATCTGTATTGTTATAACCTGTGAGAAGTTGAATCGATCCCGATAACCATCTCGGGACAGTTTGACAAACCAACGCTTTTCAGACGGCTTCTTAGTCTTTTACTGAATGTTATTCTCATTGAGCCATTGCGTATATTTTTGTCGGTTTCTGGCATGCTCTTCCAGTGTTTTGGCAAATTCGTGATAGCCTATTCGTTCTACACTGGCACAGAAATAAATATAATCGTGTTTTTCAGGGTTTAATACCGCTTCAATCGAGCTGATATCGGGCATTGCAATCGGTCCTGGAGGTAAACCTTTATTTCGATAAGTATTATAAGGACTTTCAATTGCCAGATCTTTCAGATACACCCGTTTAATGATGGTATCAAAATTATTGAGTTGCAGTTTTTTTGCGTACACTACCGTAGGATCTGCCTGAAGAAGCATATCTTTATTCAACCGGTTTAAATACGCCCCTGCTACTTTTGGTCGTTCATCTACTTTAGCCGTTTCTTTCTGAACAATCGATGCCAGATTAGAAACCTGTACAGGAGTTAATCCGACAGCTTTGGCTTGTTGTTGCCGCTCTTCGTTCCAGAAACGGATGTATTCTTTGTGCAATGTATTGCGGATCTTCAATGCTGATACATTCCAGTAAAACTCATAGGTATTGGGCATATACAACGACAATGCCTGTGCTGCCGTAGCATCGTTTTCTTTTAAAAAAGCTTCCTCAGAAAAAACTTTCAGTATTTCTTCTTCAGAAGGTTCGAGCTGGGTTGCAATACGTTTTGCCAGCGCTTCTAAATTTTCCTGATTATTAAACGTCAGTTTTACAGGAGTATTTTTTCGCAATGCCTGAGCTATCTTAAAATTGGTCATTCCTCTTTTCAATTCAAATCTGCCCGGAATAATATTTTTGTCCATTTCAAATTGTGAAAAAACGGCATCAAACTGCTCCCAGTTTTTTACATATTTTTTGATGGAATCTTTGGATTGCTGCAAACTTGCGTCCGAAGGAATCAACACATAAGCTGTTTGTGACTCAAAGTTGGTATTGGGCGTAAACATTTTTCTGTACACCGTATAAGCGTAAATCAACAAACCGGTCATTAATAAAACAGAAAAATAAGTGATTGCTTTTTTTAAATTCATTTTTGTGGTTGTATTAACTGATACATAGCTTCATTTTTGAATTGGTTGCCTTCTTTGATCCAGTCTTTTTTTACGCCTGCCAATTCGAAGCCAAATTTAGAAAAAAGCCCGATGCTGGGCGTATTTTCTACCAGAATATTAACAAATATTTGACGCAGTGACAGATGATGAAATACGTAATTGACCATCAAGTTCAAAGCATCGTTTCCATATTGTTTGCCCCGATCTTGTTGCGCAGCAATCACTATTCCCAAGCCTACACGACTGTTTCGGGCATCAAAATCAAACAAATCAATAAAGCCTATACATCTTCCTTTAACTGCATCGCAAATAACCCAGCGTTGCTGCTTCGCTTCATAAATATCCTGATGAGCCTGTTCGATGTACTGTGCCAGTGTATAATCAGAAAAAGGCTGAACGGTCTGGCTGATAGTCCAAAACTCAGGATTGTTTTCTACCTGCCGTAAAAAATTCAGGTCAGTGGGTTCCAACGGTCTTAACTTTACCAGATCAGTTTGAAGTGTTATTGCTTCCATATTCCTTTAAATACAAATTGTGCCGCACCTGTTAAATGCACATTGGTATAATGATTACCGGTCGTTTCAAAAGAAACGGTCAAAGCACCGCCAGGAACCTTAACAGACACTTTATGCGTGGTTGTTTCTCCAATATAGTGCATTGCTATGGCAACGGCAGTCGCTCCGGTACCACAAGACAGCGTTTCATCTTCCACACCACGCTCATAAGTACGCATCTTAAAATGATTTTCGCCGGTTTTTTCCACAGCATTTACATTAGTTCCTCCGGGTTCATACGCTTTTGAATAACGTATTTGTTTTCCAAAATCGTAGATCGGAAAATCATCCGTTTGGTTTACCATTGTTACATAATGTGGTGAACCGGTATCGAGAAAAAGACTTCCGTCTTCATTTTTAGTGACTTTATGTACATCAATCATTTGCAAAGAAACTTCATCACCAATAACCGCAGCGTGATGAACACCATCGATTGCCATAAAAACCGTTTTATCGGTAATCAATTTTAAATCAAAGGCAAACCGTACAATACACCTGCCTCCGTTGCCACACATCGTACTTTGATTGCCGTCGGAATTGTAATAGACCATTTTAAAATCGTGTTGCGGATCGTTTTCTAAGAGAATCAATCCATCGGCACCGATTCCAAATCTGCGGTCACACATTTTTTTGATTAACGTGACATCATCCTTAGGAAAGAAAAGGGTGCGGTTGTCGATCATAATGAAATCATTGCCCGTACCCTGATATTTATAAAATATGATTTCCATTTCTTGTAAATTTTGACTGTAAAAGTATGAAAAGATTTTAGCATTTTTTTCACTGTTAACAGGTCGTTAAACCTATTTTAATATATTTACGCATACCGTAACTTTACTGTTAAATAAACTTACTTAAAATGAAATATTTCGGAACTATTCTCTTAACCTCTTTGGTAAGCGGAGCAATAACTTTGGGTGCATACAAATTATTGTTTGAGAAAACAGTATCTGATTCACACGCCCCGCAGCTTACCACTACAGCACCTTTAAAAAATGTGGCAATGGATTATGCTTATAATACCAATGCTTTTACCGAAGCCGCAGACAAAGCCATACATACGGTGGTTCACGTAAAAAATGTATCGTACCGCACCACTCCCTCCAACCCTATTTTGGAATATTTTTATGGTTATAAAGGCGGGCAGATGCAGGAGCAAATCGGAACGGGATCAGGTGTGATCATTTCTGAAGATGGTTATATTGTGACTAATAATCATGTGATTAAAGGAGCCACGCAGATAGAAATCACACTAAACGACAACCGTAGCTTTCCGGCAAAACTGATCGGAACAGACTCAAAGATGGACATTGCATTATTAAAAATAGACACCAACGAAAAGTTGCCCTATACCGTTTTTGCCGATTCTGATGCGATTTTGGTAGGTGAATGGGTGTTGGCAGTGGGTAATCCGTATAATCTTACTTCCACCGTTACTGCAGGAATCGTTTCAGCCAAAGCTAGAAACCTTTCTACTACAGGCATCCAGTCGTTTATCCAAACCGATGCCGCGGTCAATCCCGGAAATTCCGGTGGTGCTTTGGTCAACAGCAATGGCGAACTGATTGGTATCAACACGATGATTTCTTCTACTACCGGTTCTTATGTCGGTTACTCATTTGCTGTTCCGTCCAATATGGTACGCAAAATCGTGACAGATATTATGGAGTTTGGTAAAGTACAACAAGGAATATTAGGTGTTCAGGGGTTTGAACTCAACACACAGATTGCCAAAGAACAAGACATTAGCACAGGTAAAGGATTTTACGTAAATTCGGTCAATGAAAATTCAGGGTCGGCAAAAGCCGGACTTAAAAAAGGGGACGTTATTACCGCTGTAGATGGTAAAAACATTTCAAACTTTATGGATCTTAATGGCATTATTTCCACCAAACGCCCCAACGATTCTGTAACGGTAGATTTTGTCCGAAATGATCACAAACAATCAGTCAAAGTACAGCTTTCTCCGAAAGAAATCGCTCAATTGCATTTCAACGGTTTTGAAATCGAATCTTTGAGTATGGAAGACAAAAAAGAATTGAGAATTGATTATGGGGTTAAAATCAAAGATGTGAGCAATGAGAAATATAGCGCTTATGCCAGCGAATTAAAAGGAGCAATCATTCTGGCAATCAACGGTACAAGAGTGGAAGATATCGAAACAGCACAGTTGCTTCTTACCCAAAACCGCCAACAAACCCGATTGCGGTTAGATATTATTACATCAAACCGCGAACGCGTGCGCCTTATTATGTAAGACTAAGAGCCGGTTAAAATTCCTCTAATTAATGTTAATAAAAATTGTTTTATAGGAAATAGCCTAAAATTTAATATTTTTGTACCAAAATTTAAAACAACACATTTTTTTTACTCCTCATGGAAAACAATTTATACGAAAAGGAATTAGCCTTTCAAGCTGACAGAAGAAAAGCTTGCGTAGAGCTTATTAAGATTGTTAACGATTTATGGTATGATAAATCGATTGAATTGGTCATTTTCCGCAACCAGCTCTTAGACCGTAGTGTCAGTGATTTGATCAACCTGCACGAATATGCAGCAAGGTTTGTTGAAAAGCCTATCAATGTTTTTGATACGGTCGAAATTGCTCATGCAATCCTGACTTCTGATTTACCTCCTGCACGTATTGATTTAGGAAAATTGACCTACGAATACCATTTGGAAGACGGTAAATACAACGATGCTTTATCTTTTGTATTAGATAAATTAAAAGACGCAAAAAGTTCGACCGACATCGTTCCTAAAGATGTTGTTTTATACGGATTTGGGCGTATCGGACGTTTATTGGCTCGTGAGTTGATGTCTAAAATCGGAAAAGGGCAACAATTACGTTTAAAAGCGATTGTTACCCGTGATAAAAACGATGAACAATCATTGGAAAAACGTGCTTCTTTACTACGTTTAGATTCTATCCACGGTGATTTTGAAGGTTCGGTAAATATTGATGTGGAAAATGAATCTTTAATCATCAATGGTTCGCCGGTACGTATGATTTCTGCAGCACAACCCGAAGATATTGATTATACACAATATGGTATTGAAAATGCACTGATCATTGATAACACAGGTGTTTTCAAAGACGAAGAGGCTTTATCACGTCATTTAAAATCAAAAGGTGCTGACAAGGTTATTCTAACCGCTCCCGGCAAAGGAGTTCCTAATATCGTATATGGTGTAAACCACGAAAATTACAATGTTGATGAAACCCTTATCTGGTCTGCGGCTTCTTGTACGACCAACGCTATTACTCCTGTTTTAGCAGCAGTTGAAGAAACTTTAGGCGTAGTAAAAGGACATTTAGAGACCATTCACGCTTATACCAACGATCAAAACCTGGTGGATAATATGCACAAGAAATACCGTCGTGGCAGAGCTGCAGCCTTAAATATGGTTATTACCGAAACAGGTGCCGGTTCTGCGGTTGCAAAAGCATTACCTTCATTAACGGGAAAACTGACCTCAAACGCTATTCGTGTTCCTGTTCCAAACGGTTCATTAGTAGTACTGAATTTAGAAGTAAGCAAAGAAACTTCTGTTGCAGAAATGAATCAGATAATGAAAAAATATGCATTGGAAGGCGAACTGGTAGAGCAAATTAAATATTCACTCAACACTGAGTTGGTTTCTTCAGACATTATTGGTACTTCGTCACCGGCTATTTATGATTCCAACGCAACGATTGTTTCTGCCGATGGGAAAAACATCGTATTGTACATTTGGTACGACAACGAATACGGTTACAGCCATCAGGTAATTCGCCTGGCAAAACACGTGGCTAAAGTACGCAGATATACTTATTATTAATAGATTAGATTTTTCATAAACAAGAACCGGCTT
>DATGMY010000298.1:0-4092 GCA_035307005.1 Flavobacterium sp.
CCGCACGAAGGGCAGCCCGAGCGTGACGTTCACTCCGGTGCCGAAGCAGACCGTCTTGAACGCCGCCATGCCCACGTCGTGGTACGGCGCCACCACGGCGTCGAAGGCGCCCCCGAGCGCCCGCTGGAAGACCGTGTCGGCGGGCAACGGGCCCTCCACCGCGACGCCGTCCGCCCGAAGTCGCCCGAGGGCGGGCACGACGATCCGGTCCTCCTCGTCGCCGAACAGGCCGCCGTCCGAAGCGTGCGGGTTCACCGCGCACAACGCGATACGGGGGCTGTCGATGCCCCAGCCGTCGCGCAACCCAACGTACGTGATCCGCGTCGTCGTCACGATCGTCTCGATGGAAAGCGCCGCGGGCACCCGGGAGAGGGGGAGGTGCGTCGTCGCGAGGGAGACGCGCAGCGGTAAATAGTATTTATGGTTAATAATCTTGAAAACCGCTTTGAGCGGTTTTCTTGTTTCTAAAGCTGTCTTAAGTAACTAAAATAAAAGGCAAGGTATTCAAAAGTATTTATTCCCTCCGCATTTCCACATGTGGAATACCGTCTTCCATAATTTAGTAGCAATCTTTTATATTTCTTAAAATTAAGAATCATTTGTTTTTAATTATATCTTTTTTTAATTACCTTTAACATTGTTAATAATGTAAGTGTCTTGTAATTAGGAGATGTTATTTTTATCGTTTAACTTTATTTTTAGTTCTAATGAAACAACAACTATTTTATATCATTACGATGTTATTCTTCACAAACTTGATGATAGCTCAGGTTTTGTATGAGGAAAATTTTGATCTTTTGATGACCGGAGATGTAGGTCAGGATTTTACCGGTACTGTATCAGGACAGGGTGGCTGGTATATAGAAACTTTCATTGGTACACCTCAGCCGGCACCTACGCCCCTTAATTTCCAGATAGAAACTGAACCTCGACGCGGTAAGGTGCTAGCACTTACAGGGATGCCTGTTGGAAATGTAGGGTTTGTAAATTTGGAACAGAGAGGATTAGAGACTCGATGGATTTCCCGAGATTGGGGAAACAATGTTTTGAAATTTGAATGTGATTTTTTTAATGGGGATGCTCCTAATTTTCATACTTGTTCGTCTACTGAAGAACCTTTTGGAAGTGTCATTGCGCTTTATGGAAGAAAAGGCAAGTTGTTAGCAGGTTTTGGTTTTTGGCATAAAGATGGTTTATTCTTGGCTGGAATAAACCGTGGTACCATGCAAAATATTGTACCACTAAACAGCAATGGGACCGATTTGTTTATACCTAAAAATGAATGGTATCATTTGGTAATATATGTTGATTACAATAATGCTCAGGTTCATTTTGAAATACCATCTTTAGGCATTTCCGTAACCAAAATTGTTTTTGATTTGTTGCCACTTCCGGAAACTATGGAAGACTACCCACCGTCTTTTATCTCTTTTCATTCTAAAAATAATTGTATGGTGCAGTACACACCTACTGTAAAGTTAGACAACGTCAAAATTTCTGCTATTAAATACTCTCCTGTAAGTATTGTGGATATCTTGGCTTCTAAATTTAATTTATACCCAAATCCTGTAGATGATGTGGTTACTATAAGCAATAAAGAAAACATCAATATAGAAGAAGTAATCGTTTATAATATCAATGGTAAAATCATTAAAACACATACTTTTCATTACCAAGATACAGTACAGTTAAACATGCAGGAAATGCAGGCAGGTGTTTATTTATTACATATTAAAACCAATCAAGGAGAAATAGTAAAAAAAGTAATAAAAAAATAAAGTTTATAACCTTTTTTTGATATATGTAGTTTTAATTACTTCCCTCCGCATTTCCACATGTGGAATACCGTCTTCCGGATATTCTTCGGAAATGCATACAAAACCGTGTTTGTTGTAAAACTGTTGTAAATATGCTTGAGCTGAAATGGTAATCTCCGAAGTTTGGTATAATTCTTCAATTGCATTTATACTATGTCTGATCGACAAATCTCCTAATTCTTTTCCCCGATGATTTGGATGCACCACAACCCTTCCGATGCTGGAAGTATCATATTTTATTCCGGGCTTAAAAATACGTGCATAAGCAATTAGTATATTTTCGTCATCATAAATCATTACGTGATGCGCCTGATCGTCTTTGTGGTCAATGTCAAGATACGCACAGTTTTGTTCCACAACAAACACAAGGTTTCGTAAATGCAACACTTCGTATAATTCATCCGCTGACAACTCATTAAAAGCTTTAATTTGGATTTTCATTGAAATTAATTGTTTTCATTATTGCTTCCATCTCTAATATCTGATCGCGTTTGTCTTTAAACGGATTGTTGACAAAACCTTCGATAAACAAATAACGGTTGTAATATTCATCGCGAATGGCATAACAAATAAAAGGACCTTCCAAAAAATCATTGACTGTTTCCCAGTTGCCCGAAATACGGTAAACAGGCATATTCTGTACTTCGGTTTTATTGATTGTGATTGGTAACTTATTTCCGGTAATTAAATAACCATCTTCTCTTGCTGTTTTTAGAAATTCATTTCCTATAAAATTGCGCGCCTCTATCAGATGATCTTCTATACTTCCCTGATTGTTTTCAATCTCGGAAATCGGGAATTCATATAAAACGAGATTGAGGTTTCCTGAGGATAAATCCCGTTGGTACCACAAAAAAGGAAAATCGTCTTCAACCTGTAAATAATAAGAATCGGGTATTTTTAGGGTACATCCAAAAAGTGCTTTTAGCTCTTCGAGTTCCTGTGTCGATGAACGCACTACTCTATGCATTTCTTCATTGAGTTCGGAAGCCTTAAAAATTGAAATAACAGAATCTGCATTGATGGTAAACAACTTTATGAGATCTTCGGTATTTTTTGCCCGGACAAAAAAGAAATTTTGGGGTGTGGCATAAAGACTTTTTTCCAATACAAATTCCTGTCCGGTGTGAAGGGAAAACAAAACAACATTGCGGTACATACGCGCTCTGTTTGAAAATATCTTGGCATCGTATTGTACCAAATCAAAGATTGGTTCGTGTTTGGAAAGTCCTTCTGCGGGTTGTGCCAATTGAGAGCGGATGCTGTCGCCCACAGCGCCGCTCCACAAACTATCGTCTATAACCAGAACTATCTCGTTGCGCGCTCCGTAAGAAGGTTCAAGAATCCCTTCTGTGCCGGCTTCTTTTTTAGAGCAGCTGAGAAATATGGAAAAAAGTATAAATAGAAAAAAAGTATTTTTTGTTGATCTCATTATAATAGAGCTAAACACAAATTTAATGAAACAAAAAACGGTTTCAGACAAAAAATCGCTCTTTTGAGCGATTTTTTGTTCGTTGTATATTATTCCAGAATTGCTGCAATCCCGGGTAAGGTTTTTCCTTCCAGCATTTCCAACATTGCACCACCACCCGTAGAAACATAACTCATCTTTGGTTCTAATCCGAATTGTTTTACTGCTGCGACAGAATCACCACCCCCAACTAATGAGAATGTTCCTGCTGCTGTAGCATCTGCAATGAAATTTCCTAAAGTAATAGTTCCGGCAGCAAATTTTTCCATTTCAAAAACGCCCAAAGGACCATTCCACAAAATAATTTTGGAATCCATAATCACTTTGTTGAACTGTTTCAAAGTTTCAGGACCAACGTCTAAACCTTGCCATCCTTCAGGAATATTGTTTGCCTCAGTGATTTGCGTGTTGGCATCGTTTGAAAACGCATCTGCTGCAACGACATCAACCGGAATGTGAATCTGTACATTTTTAGCTTTGGCTTTTTCTAAAATTTCCAGTGCCAGTGCCAGTTTATCATCTTCCACAATTGAATTTCCAACGTTTCCGCCTTGTGCTTTGATAAACGTAAACATCATTCCGCCACCAATAATCATGTGGTCTATTTTATCTAAAATGTTTTCGATGATTGTGATTTTTGATGAAACTTTAGATCCTCCTAAAACTGCGGTAACAGGCTTTTCGGTAGAATTTAAAACTTTGTCAATACTTTCAATTTCTTTTGCCAGTAAAAATCCAAAACATTTATTGTTTGGAAAAAACTTAGCAATAATCGTTGTTGAAGCGTGCGCACGATGTGCAGTT
>DATGMY010000299.1:0-8207 GCA_035307005.1 Flavobacterium sp.
TTCCAAATTTGACATCGACAAAGCACAGGAAAAAATTGAAGCTTTGGAAGGCGATATCGAAAGAGTAAAACACCATTTGGAACACATTATTGATTTCTCCATTGATTATTTTACCAAGCTGAAAGAAAAATACGGCAAAGGCAAAGAACGCCAGACCGAACTACGTAATTTTGATACCATTGAAGCTACAAAAGTTATTCTGAGAAACACTAAATTATATGTGAATAGGGAAGAAGGGTTTATCGGAACAAGCCTGAAACGCGATGAATATGTTGCCGATTGTTCGGATATTGACGACGTGATTGTTTTTCTTCGTGATGGTCAGATGATGGTTACCAAAGTAGATGAGAAAAAATTTGTAGGAAAAGACATTATTCACATAGCAGTTTTTGACAAAAACGACAAACGTACCATTTATAATATGATTTACCGTGATGGAAAGGGCGGTTCTTCTTATGTAAAGCGTTTTAATGTCAACGGAGTTACAAGGGATAAAGCTTATGATTTAACACAAGGCAAAGCCGGCTCGCAAATTACGTATTTTTCAGCCAATCCGAATGGCGAGGCAGAAGTAGTGACAATATTGTTGCGTCAGTTGAGCAACATCAAAAAGCTGAAATTCGATTTGGATTTTGCCGATTTACTAATCAAAGGACGAGGTGTTAAAGGAAATCTCGTAACTAAATATCCGATCAAAAAAATCGAGCTGAAAGAAAAAGGGATTTCTACGTTGCGTCCAAGAAAAATCTGGTTTGACGATTCGGTAATGCGTTTAAATGTAGATGGAAGAGGGGAGTTGTTAGGCGAATTTAAACCAGACGACCGTTTGTTGATCATCTCGCAATCCGGAAAGCTTAAAACCATTGTCCCGGAACTTTCCACGCATTTTGACGATGATATGATTGTGCTGGAAAAATGGATAAAAGACAAACCGATTTCCGCTGTTTATTTCGACCCTGAAAAGGAAAAATATTTTGTCAAACGCTTTTTGGTCGAAAATGAAAACAAGGAAGAAATCTTTATTTCCGAACATCCTTATTCGCGTCTGGAAATCATTTCTACGGATTACAGACCAATGGCAGAAATCATTTTTGCAAAAAGCAAAGGTGTTCAAAAAGAAAATATGGAGTTGAATTTTGAGGAATTTATTGCTGTAAAAGGCATCAAAGCTCAAGGAAATCAACTCACGGCTGATAAAATTAAAACAATCAATCTATTAGAGCCTTTGCCTTATGAATTACCAGAGGAAGAAGAAAAGGAAGAAAACAAAACGTTTGAAGATGTAGATGAAACTGTTTTAAAAGTTGAAGAAGACGGACAAATGGGATTGAATTTGGATTAAAATTCAGGACAATTGTAGTATTTTTACTCCAAAGCACATTTTATAATGAAATCGGATAAAATAAAGAAAATAGCGGTTTTAACTTCCGGAGGGGATGCTCCCGGAATGAATGCAGCCATACGTGCGGTGGTGCGTGCGTGTACGTTTTATGAAGTCGCCTGTTTTGGTGTCTTTCGTGGTTTTCAGGGATTGATCGAAGGCGATCTTAAGGAAATGGGACCACGAGACGTGAAATACATCATCAGCAAAGGAGGAACGATTTTAAAATCGGCTCGGTCCAAAGAGTTTATGACAAAAGAAGGTCGTGAAAAGGCTTATCAAGTCATAAAGCAATACGGAATCGATGCTGTTATTGTCATTGGTGGCGATGGAAGTTTTATGGGAGGAATGACACTTTCTAAAGAATCTGACATTCCCGTAATTGGTATTCCGGGAACGATCGACAATGATATTTATGGCACTTCGCATACCATTGGCTACGATACCGCTTTGAATACAGTCATTGAGGCTGTGGATAAAATTCGTGACACGGCAACTTCGCACAAACGCATTTTTTTCGTGGAAGTTATGGGGCGTGATGCCGGTTTTATTGCGTTGAATTCGGGTATCGGAGCAGGAGCAGAAGAAATTTTGATTCCGGAGGAAAATATTGGGTTGCCAAAATTATTAGAAAAACTCAAACGCAGCAAAGCATCAGGAAAATCTTCTTGTATCGTCATTGTTGCCGAAGGAGAAAAATCGGGGAAAAATGTTTTTGAATTGAGTGATTATGTTGAAGAAAACTTACCTGATTATGATGTGCGGGTTTCGGTGATCGGACATATTCAACGCGGTGGTTCACCAAGTTGTTTCGACCGTGTTTTGGCAAGCCGATCAGGAGTTGCAGCCGTAGAGGCTCTTTTAAAAGGAAAAAAAAACATTATGATCGGTCTGCAAAATGATTTGATGACCTACACGGCTTTGGAAAAAGCGGTAAAAGGCGAAAATAAAATAGATGAAGAATTAATCAGAATCTCTGATATATTATCGATATAAAATTATGGAAAAAATTAAAATAGGAATCAACGGTTTTGGAAGAATCGGACGTTTGGTGATGCGTGAATCTTTTGAAAGAAATGATGTGGAAATTGTAGCGATCAATGATTTGATGGATGTAGAACTTCTGGCATATTTGTTAAAATATGATTCGGTGCACGGAACATTTAAAAAAGAAATTACAGTAGAAGGAAATACGATGATCATTGACGGACAAAGAATCCGGGTGACTTCTGAAAAAGATCCTTCTTTGTTGCGATGGGATGAGGCAGGAGCAGAAGTAATTGCCGAATGTTCAGGTGTTTTTAAAACAATGGATAAAGCCGGTGCACACTTAAAAGCCGGTGCTAAAAAAGTTGTTGTTTCCTCTCCGTCTGATGATATTCCAATGTTTGTTTTGGGAGTAAACGAGGAGAAAATCACACCTCAGGACGCTATTATATCAAATGCTTCGTGTACGACCAACTGTCTGGCACCGGTTGCCAAAATATTAAATGACGAGTTTGGTATTGTAGAAGGTTTGATGACAACGGTTCACGCAGCCACAGCCTCACAATTGGTGGTTGACGGAGCTTCTAAAAAAGATTTTCGGGCAGGACGTTCTGCTTTGAACAACATCATTCCTGCAAGTACAGGAGCGGCAAAAGCGGTTGCAAAAGTCATTCCTGAACTGGACGGAAAACTCACCGGGATGGCATTCCGAATTCCTACACCAAATGTTTCTGTGGTGGATTTAACCGTAAAATTAGCGAAACCTACTACTTATCAGCATTTGATGGATGTTTTCAAAAAAGCCTCGGAAACCAGATATAAAGGTATTTTGGGTTTTACAACCGATGCTGTGGTTTCTCAGGATTTTGTTTCAGATACACGTATTTCGGTCATCGATGCCAATGCCGGAATTGCGCTCAACGATACTTTTTTTAAAATCATTGCGTGGTATGACAATGAATATGGCTATTCAGCAAAACTTTTAGACTTGATGGTCTATGTAAATCAATTAAAATAACGTATTTTGTACCCGAATTAAATTCGGGTATTTTTATGAAATTTGTCGTTGACAGCGGTTCTACAAAAGCTGATTGGTTGCTTTTTAACAACAAGCAATATTTAGGGGTTTACAATACATTAGGTTTAAATCCGGAAGTTCTGGATAAAAATGTTTTGGTAGATCGTATTTTAAATAATGAAGAATTATCAAATTTAAGAACTTCCATTCTTGAAATTCATTTTTATGGTTCGGGGTGCAGCACACCACATTCCAAAGCTGTAATGAAAGAAGCTTTGCAAGAAGTCTTTTCTAATGTTTCTTTTCTGGAAATCCTTGAGGATACTTATGCGGCCGTTTATGCTACTTGTCAGGATCTGAAACCCGGAATAGTTTGTATCAATGGCACGGGATCTAATTGCAGTTTTTTTGACGGAAAAGAAGTAAAACAAGCTGTTAACTCACTGGGGTATCTTGCTATGGATGATTGTTCGGGAGTTGATTTCGGAAGAGAGTTGATTCGTTCTTATTATTTCAATACCATGCCCGAAACATTAAAACAAGCTTTTGAAAAAGCTTATAACCTGGATGCGACATACATCAAACAGCATTTTTATAAAGAACCTAATCCCAATGCGTATTTAGCATCATTTCTGCCTTTTTTGATTACACATAAAAAACATCCTTTTTTAAATCAAATGGTTTTAGAAAATATTCAGTTTTTTATAGACCATTATATCAGACAGTATAAAGAACACACTAAAGTTCCGATACATTTTATTGGTTCCACAGCTTTTCTGCTTCAGGAAGAATTTCGGGAAGTATTACAAAAAAATAATTTGATTATAGGTGCGTTTTATCAAAAACCGATTGACGGTCTTATTACTTTTCATCAAAAATAAAAAGGAACCTAACTTAGTAGATTCCTTTTGCATTTCTTTAGAATTTAAAACGAGCACCTAATCCGAAATCAGGACCAAAATTGTTGTTATAATAATCGGTTAAATAAATTTCCGGTCTGAAATCTACGAAAACCTGTAGTGGGAAATCAAAATTATATTCCACACCAATACTCCCGTCAATGGCTACAATTGCTCCGGAATCACTATGATTTCCGTGATCGTGTTTCCACGAACCCAAAGAAGCTCCTACACCGGCATACCAGTGAAAACCTCCTTCAATGTTCCAAACCCATTGATACAATCCCGTAAGTTTGAAAGCGTCAGTATGCTTGCTCTGACGAAATCCAAGATCCAATTCCAGACGATTGCCCGAATTTAATAATCTTTGATAAGAAATTTCAGGTCCTAAACCATCGTTATGGCTAAAACGTAGTCCGATAGCGTTTTGTGAAATCCCTTCCTGTGCTTGCATTGAAATTGCCGAGAAGACAATCAATGCTGTTAAAAATACCTTTTTCATAGTCTAAATCTTTTAATACAAAAGTAAGTTTTTTTTAATCTTTAGGCAAATAGAAACATAGTTCTTTAAACTGTCTGAAAAAAGTTTTAGAGGTCATCAGATAATTACATAGTTTTAAACTTTGTAAAACCCTTTAAGACAACGTTTGTCATTCCGTAGGAATCTCTTATCAGTGCCGGTAAAGATGCTTACAGCATGACAAACATGATGTTAATTTTAAAACACTATTGATTTACAGCGTTATTTCAATATATATGTATGAATTTAAGTTATGACCTCTAAAAAGTTTTTTCAGGTTACAATTTACGGGAAATTCCGAAAATCTGCTATATTTGAACAAAACCAACAAAAATGATCAATTATTACGTTGTTTTGGAAATTCCGAATTTTTCTGACGAGACCGTTATTAAAAAAGCGTACCGAACACTGTCTAAAAAATACCATCCGGACGTGAACAACGATCCACGCGCAACGGATTATTTTCAAAAAATCAATGAAGCGTATAGTTTTTTAATGAACGAAAACAAGCGTTTTTTGTTGAATCAATTTTTAAAAACAGTGGGCAATCGCCCGTATCAGTCTTCAAAAAAGAAAGAAGATGTCCATTTTTATCAGGCACCTTCCAAACCTGTGATACATTTTTTTACCACCGACCGGAAAACATTTACTCTGGGCGATTACATTCTTGTTCAATGGAATGTGAGCCAATGTAAATCTGTTCATCTCAATATTTTGGGAGCGGTAGATTTTTCAGGTACACATTACTTGAGAGTGGAGCAATTTATAGACGAAATCATCATTTTGATGACTATTACAGGCTTGGATCACCAAGAATACAAATACAGAATCAGACTGAAATATTTCAATGAGAATCCAACTATAAAAGCTTTTCATCAGGTATTTGCAAAAAATCCAAAAACGAAAGCGATTCATTTCAAACAAGAGCAATTTTTTGATACACACAGCCGTATCAGTAAAAACAATTTTCAAAACAGGATGAGCCTTTTGTTTATCATTCTAAGCATCAATTGTTTTTTCTATAGTTTGGCGACTTATAAACATTTTATGTTCATACTTTTGTGTTTTAACCTCTGGTTGATTTACGTGCAATGTTATAAGAGAATACACGATATTAAACACTTGAAATACGATGCACATACATTGTGGATTCCTCTTTATAATTTATTGGTTTTCAAAAAACTGTTCACAGAAGAAAGTGAGAAAGAGTCCAATGAATTTGGTGTGGTTCCATCTCAAAAAGAAGTTTCTTTTAAAAGCTGGGCGGTTAATGGTTTAAAGACACAAGCAAAGCAGTTAAGCTTGCTTAAAAAAATCAGTATGGGGATGTTTTTCGTGGTTTTGTTTGCTATAACCATAAAATCTTTCTGGAAATATGAAGAATATCCGGTTTCTTTAACCTCAAAGTATGTTGAAACTTCCCGTCCCTCGAAAGGAGGGGTCTATAAAGATTATTTTTTGGTTTTTGACCATAAGTTCACTGTTAAAGTAACTGATATTCAGTTTTCAAATATATTAAAAGATCAGAAAAACAGTACTTTTATGATGGGAGTCGATCGTAAAGGTACGGTACAATACATCAATGTTGTCAATAACCAATTGGAGGATAAAAAACGGTTGAACTTAGGGATTTTAAACAATGCAAATCCTGCTTTATTGATCATGATTTTGTTGTTTTTAGCACAAATTTACGTTTGGAAACATCTTAACAAACCCGACGAAAAACCTTATGCCAATGGCTTTATGATCATCGCACTGGTGGTTTATCTGTATATCTTTTGGCTGACAATCAGATGATTTAAATGATCATCAATAATTTGATGATTATTTAAATATTTGCATAAAAATCGTTGTACTTATTTTCTCACAGCCGGCGGAACCAACAAAGAATAATCGCCGTTGTTGCGGATAAAATCCCGTACAATACTGGAACTGATAAAGGAGGTATCAGCCGAAGTCAATAAGAATACGGTTTCTATCCCCGATACCAAACGGTTGGCATGGGCAATGGCTTTTTCAAATTCAAAATCCGCCGGATTGCGTAGTCCTCTCAGTAAAAAATCCGCATTTTTCTCTTTACAGTAATCTATGGTTAAGCCTTGGTAATCCTCTACTTTGACTTTAATTTCATCTTTAAACGTTTCTTTTATAAAATGCTTGCGTTGCTCTAAATCAAACATATATTTTTTATCGGCATTGGTTCCAATAGCAATGATGATTTGGTCAAATAGAGGCAATGCACGAGTAATGATGTCCACGTGTCCGTTCGTAATCGGATCAAAAGAACCTGGAAAAACAGCTATTTTCATTAAAAATCGGTACGTTTTAGTGCTGTTTCCACAGCGTTTTCAAATAATTGGTTGAGTGAAATTCCTGCTTCACGAGCTTGTTGAGGCAAAATACTTTCGGCAGTAAGTCCTGGTACGGTATTCATTTCAAGCAAAAACGGTTCTCCATCTACTAAAATAAATTCTGAACGTGAAAATCCGTCCATATTTAAAATAGTATAAATGCGTTTCGCAACATCTTCTACTTTTAATTTTTCTTCTTCAGAAATTCTTGCCGGCGTAATTTCACGCGATTTCCCTTCATATTTGGCTTCATAATCAAAGAAATCGTTTTCTGAGACAATTTCCGTCATCGGTAAAACTATTGTTTCATTATTGTATTTAATGACACCTACCGAAACTTCTATTCCTTTCAGATAACTTTCAATAATAATTTCACTATCTTCTTTATAAGCTTTCTCAATGGCGGTTAAAAGCTCCTCGCTTTCTTTTACCATTGAAATTCCAAAACTTGATCCCGATTTGTTGGGTTTTACAAAACAAGGAAGCCCTACACGCTGAATAATCTGTTCTTCAGAAATTGTATCTCCCTGGTTCAAATAATACGAAATGGCCGTTTTGATGCCATAAGGTTTTAAAACCGAAAGCATATCACGCTTGTTAAACGTCAACGCTGCCTGATAATAGTTGCACGAAGTGTGCGGAATATTGAGCAGTTTAAAATAAGCCTGAATCAAACCATCCTCGCCAGGAGTACCGTGAATGGCGTTAAAAACTACATCAAAAGTTGTTTTTTGACCATTAACAGTAACAGAAAAATCATTCTTATCCACCGGAAACCGATTGTTTTGATCATTTACATAAAACCAACCTTCGGTAAAAATATGAATTTTATAAATATTGTACCTGGATTTATCTAAGTGATTATAAACAACTTCGCCGCTTTTGAGAGATATTTTATACTCGCTTGAATATCCTCCCATAATAATAGCTACATTTTTCATCAAATAATGTATTTTTATATTTTATTTTTGTAATCTGTATTTTGATACACAAAACAAATTTAAAAAATTAGATGTAACAACATAGATTTGTTGGTTAAAATAAATAGCTA
>DATGMY010000300.1:0-2239 GCA_035307005.1 Flavobacterium sp.
TTCAGGTTTGTACGGCTTACTGAAACCATTGGATGCTATAGAGCCGTATCGTTTGGAAATGGGAACAAAGCTTCCAATAAACGATAAAAAAGACTTATATGATTTTTGGAAAGAAACGCTTACAAAATCACTGAACAAAGAACTGAAAAAGAACGATGTTTTAATCAATCTGGCAAGTAACGAATATTTTAGTGCGATTGATAAAAAAGCGATAAAAGCAACAATAATAACGCCCGAATTTAAAGATTACAAAGACGGGAAACTGAAAATGATTAGTTTCTTCGCCAAAAAAGCCCGCGGACTGATGGTGCGTTATATGGCAGATCATGCGATTGAAAATCACGAAGATTTAAAGTTATTTAATTCTGAAGGCTATCAGTTTGATGTTTCTTTATCTACAGAAACCAAATGGGTTTTTACGAGGTAGTTTTTGCGTATTCTCATAGTAAATTATAGATTTTCAATAAAGGCAACTTGTTTTAAAACAGATTTCAGTTTCAATACTTTATAAAAAAAAAGTACCAAAACTCTGATTGTACAAAGGTTATTGCAAGTTTTAAAGCCGAAACCGGAAAGTAAAAAAGTATTTTCAACTATCTTATCTCATTGATAAAAATTTCATTTAATTAATCATATCGATGACGGATATAGCAAAATAAAGATGAAACAAATCACTTCAGAAAGCAACAACTTATTTAGTAGCCCTTCTCAAAAGTTATATATAGTATGCTTAGAAGTTTGATATAATCATAAAAACAATACCGTTGAATTAATAATCTAAAAACAACATTAACAATCTGCCAGATTTACCGCAATAGCTAAACCTCCTTCAGAAGTTTCTTTGTATTTAGTATTCATATCCTGTGCGGTCTGCCACATAGTGTTTACTACTTTATCCAATGGAACTTTTACGTTTTTAGGATCTGTATCTAAAGCTAATTCGGCAGCATTGATGGCTTTAATGGCACCCATGGTGTTGCGTTCGATACATGGAATTTGTACCAAACCGGCAATAGGATCACAAGTCAGGCCTAAATGATGTTCCATGGCAATTTCGGCAGCTACGGTAACCTGTTCGGGTGTTCCGCCCATCAATTCGCAAAGAGCTGCTGCAGCCATTGCCGATGATACGCCAATTTCAGCCTGGCATCCGCCCATTGCAGCAGAAATCGTTGCTCCTTTTTTGAAGATGGAACCAATTTCTCCGGCAACCATCAGAAACTGTTTGATTTCTTTTTCACCTGCTTTGTGGTTTTCAATCACTAAATAATACATCAATACAGCAGGAATAACACCTGCGCTTCCGTTGGTTGGTGCTGTTACCACACGACCTAAAGCAGCGTTTACTTCGTTTACTGCCAATGCAAAACAACTTACCCATTTTAAAATCTGACGGAAATAGACTTTTGTTTTTCGAATGGTTTGCAGCCATTCCTGAGGGGTGTTATAAGGTAAATCGCTCTTTAGTTTTTGATAGGTATCATACGCCCGACGCCGCACATTGAGCCCGCCTGGCAAAGTACCTTCTGTATGACAACCAATATACATACATTCTAACATCGTATCCCAGATGCGCATTAATTCCTTGTCAATTTCTTCGGGTGAGCGTAACGAAAGTTCATTTTCGTAAACAATTTCCGAAATAGATTTATTTTCCTGTTTACAAAATGCCAGTAATTCTTTCGCATTATCAACCGGAAAAGGAAAGGATGCTTTAATCTCATCATTTTCAGGATTGTCTGCCGATTCTTCTTTTACCACAAAACCACCACCTATGGAATAGAAAGTGGAAATATATTCACCTTCATCATAATATGCTGTAAACGACATTCCATTGGCATGGAAAGGCAAAAAGTTTTTGTTGAATACAATGTTTTTTTCAGGGACAAACGAAATGATTTTTTCATTGCCTAATTTTAATTGATGCGAAGCTTTGATTTCATCAATGATTCCCTGAATATCATCTATGGGAATGTATTCAGGATCAGCACCGCTCAAGCCCAGCATTATTGCCAGATCGGTTGCATGACCAATACCTGTCAATGATAGAGAACCGTATAAGTCAACCGAAATTCCCGTAATCTTGTCGAAGATGTTCAGATCTTTCAATTCGGCAATAAAACGTTCGGCAGCTCTCCACGGCCCCAATGTGTGCGAACTCGACGGTCCCACACCAATTTTCAACATATCAAAAACTGAAATGCATTCCATAATGATTCAAACATTTAATAAAGCGAAG
>DATGMY010000301.1:0-4704 GCA_035307005.1 Flavobacterium sp.
CCCTTTTATCGGAGAGTTTTCCGATTTGGTTTGGGCACCAATTGCAGGTCTGCTGTTAAAATCAATGTATAAAGGAACGGTTGGAAAAGTGGGCGGTATCATTGCTTTTATTGAAGAAGCCCTGCCCGGAACAGACGTAATCCCAACTTTTACATTAACGTGGATTTATACTTATCTGATTAAAAGAAACAATTGATAAAAAAGCTGTCCGAAAAGACAGCTTTTGTTATTTAATCTTCCCGGCTTCCGTCGTCAGCCATACGAACCATTTTGGGCGTAAAGGTTGCTACAACATCTACCAAATCCTTTTGTGCTTCCATAACCTGATGAATGTCTTTGTAAGCCATTGGTGCTTCGTCCAATCCTGCTCCAATTAACGTAACATTGTGGTCTTTTAAAATAGTTTTAAAATCGGATTTTGAGATTTCTTTTTTGGCTTGTGTACGGCTCATCTGTCGTCCGGCACCGTGTGACGCTGATTGAATCGCTTCAGGTTTCCCTTTTCCGCGAACTAAAAATCCGGGTGCAGTCATCGAACCGGGAATAATTCCCATCACGTCTTTACTTGCCGGTGTTGCTCCTTTTCTGTGTACAATTACTTCTTCGCCGTTCCACTGTTCTTTCCACGCAAAATTGTGATGGTTTTCAACTGTTGCCAAAACCTGTGTACCCAACGCTTTTGCCATTTTCTGATGAATCACTTCGTGGCAGGCAGAAGCATAATTTCCGGCAAGGTTCATTGCCAGCCAGTATTCCTGTCCTTCCGTAGAGCCCAAATCAAAATAAGCAAGATTCTTTGCTTCCTGTGGCAATTTACAGACTTTTTTTGCTAACTGTGTGTAATGTCCGGCAATGGTCGCACCAAATCCTCGTGAACCAGAATGTGTTAACAAAGCAACATATCTTCCTTTGTCGATATTCAACACTTCATCACGTTCAGCAAATTCAATGATTCCAAACTCCACAAAATGGTTTCCACCACCTGAACTTCCCAACTGTGTCCACGCTTTGTCTTTTAAATTTCGTAACAATTCATTTTCATTAAACAACTTGTTTTCCAAAATTTCGTGGTCGGATTTGTATTGCCCGCGAAAACCATTTCCAGCTCCAAAGTTAGATTGTGCAATCAGTTCTCTTTTAAATTTCGCTTGGTTTTCCATAAAGAACAACTCGTCTATATCATAAACCGAAAGTGCCATTCTGCAACCGATATCCACCCCCACTCCATAAGGAATAATTGCATTTTTGGTCGCCAAAACACCGCCAATCGGCAATCCGTAACCGTGATGTGCATCGGGCATCAACGCTCCGGCAACAGAAACAGGCAGTTTCATTGCGGTCTGCATCTGTTTTAAAGCTCCTTCTTCGATGTGTTCTACACCAAAAATTGAAAACTCTTTGGGTGATTCATCCAACGGTATAAGGTCTTTTTCCAATTCTTTTTGCAGACGGATGATTTCTTGGGACAACTCATAAAAAGGAGAATCTTCCGGAGTTAATTCAGGTGTTTGAATCAGTCTTTTTAATCCACTTAAAACTTCTCCTTTGTTCAAATCTCCTTGATAATTTTCGCAAAAGTTTAAAACTGTTCCTAATATGATGCTTTCTTCAAAACCTATACGCAATAGGTCTTTTCCTGTTATTTTTTTCATTTTAATATTTTTTTTACCACAGATACAACTCGTTATTTTTTAACAACCTCATTCTGTGCTGATTTCTATTTAGTAAAAATTTGTTTCAATTCCGAAACTACGTTATTGCTTCCGGAAACCGAAATGGAATTGATTTTTTCTGCAATCTTTTCAATGTATTCCATTTCTTTTAATTTGTACAACATTTGATTTTCTTCCATCAATTTGGCGGTATTCAACAAACTTCTTGTCGATGCGGTTTCTTCCCGACGCATAATGCTATTGGCTTGTGCACGTTTTTCGGCAATTAAAACCTGATTCATAATCTCACGGATTTCTCCGGGCAAAATCACATCTTTTAAACCTGAATCTAAAATTTCTACTCCAATCCTGGCTGCTTTGTTTTTGATTTGGTCAAAAACCATTATGGAAATTTCACTTTTTTGTTCCATCAATTCGTCAAACGTTAAAGTTCCTACCAAAGTCCGCAACGACATTTGAACGATTAAATACAACTGTTTTTCAAAATCTTTGGTGTCCACATACGCTTTGATAAAATCTGCCAACTGATATTGAACCGTAAAATTCAAACGCAATTGTACTTTATCTTTTGTCAAAATTTCCTGACCGATAATTTCCATATTCTGCTGACGGACATCGCCTTTGGCAACCGTGATAACCTGTGCATTTTTCCACCAAAAATAATTTCCGGGTTCTAAAATTTCGACAAACTTTCCATCTACAAATAATAAGCCCTTTTCATAAGATTCAATTCTGTAATTTCGTACATAAAGATTCAACTGAACTTTCTCTAACACTGTTTTAGAAACTCCGTCAATTTTATAGTCAGAAACAGAAACTTTTTGAAAATTAAACAAATGCTTTCCTTTCCAAAAAGCGTAATCTCCGGGAATTAAAACCTCTTTAAAATTATTTTTTTCTGAAACCAAAACCAATTCATCATCAGCAATTTCAATAATTTCTAAATATTTTTTTAACAATTCGTTTTCAAAAATACCTTCCGATATTTTAGGAAACTGTTGATATATATTGTAAATCTCTACTTTTTCTCCCGAGAAAAACCAATATTTTCCCTGAAAAATTACTTTTACTAATTGATTATTTTTGTAAACCAATCCTGCTTCTTGTTCATTGATTGTAATTCTTTTCATTTTATTTCCTTTTTAATTGTTTATCTTTTTAAATAAGTTCTTTTTCTAACGCTCCTTTTTCAACAGCGGAACAAGGAAGAAATATTTTACTACTCTGTTGCACTTACATAAAATCTACAACTTGCATTTTATGCTTTGACAACATTTCTAAAACATTGACTTCATTATTCAGGCTTTGAATAAAGATGTATTGATTTCCGAAAAAACTGCTACCGAACATTAAGAAAAAGAACTTTGGGCAATCTGTTTTAGAAGTGATTAACTTCATCGTGAGAAGCTTTCGCTTCGGGTGCAACCGGACGCAACTTGAGTGACTGTCAAGTGTGGGATTCGAACCCACTTTTAAATTTCCTTTGTTCTAACCAACTGAACTATATTCATTTCTGAATAGTGGGATTCGAACCCACGACCCAAGGGTTATTATTCAAACCTTTGAAAACTCAGCATACAGTTTCCTGCACTACGATGCCTTTTTGAAACATCTGAATAGAAATTTTCATCGTTTTGAACATTACAAAGATGCACACACTATTACGCAACATAAATACGCATATAAAAAATATTTTTAATTTTAATTACTAACTATTGAATATCAAACTTATAAATCATAAAATATTTTTAAACAAAAAGAAAAAACAACAAACTACGCAAATATATTGCGTAATAAATTTTATATTTGTTTGATTTTAACCTTAAAAAAGTATGGCAACCAACAAATCGGCATTAATCCGTTACAAAACCATTGATTTATGTTTACAAAACCGATACAGAAAATGGACTTTGGAAGACTTAATTGAAAAAGTTTCGGACGCTTTGTATGAATTTGAAGGAATTACAACCGGTGTGAGCAAACGTACTGTTCAAGCGGATATTCAGTTTATGCGTAGTGATAAATTGGGATACAGCGCACCGATTATTGTAGAAAACCGAAAATTCTACACGTATGAAAATCCCGATTATTCCATTACGCAATCGCCGATTAAAGAGGAAGACGTAGATAAAATGAAAGAAATTGTTTCGCTTTTGAAACAGTTCAATGGTTTTCAATATTTTGATGAAATGACTGAATTGATTGCAAAATTGGAAAACAACATCTATAAATCATCTAAAAAAACACCTAATTATATTCAGTTTGAAAACAATAAGCAATTAAAAGGCATCGACTATTTAAACGGATTGTATCAGGCTATTTTACATCAAAAACCGTTGCTTATAGAATATAAATCATTCAAAGCCATTGAAGTAAAAAAGGAAATTTACCACCCGTATTTATTGAAAGAATACCGAAACCGCTGGTTTTTGATTTGCCGGAATAACCAACAAAAAACATTGATAACTCTGGCATTAGACCGGATTGAGGCGTTTTATGAATTGGATACCAAACTTTTTAAACCTTACGATGGAATTGATTTTGAAATCTATTACAACGAATGTATCGGCGTTACCCGAAGTGAAAAAGACCGACCACAAAAAGTGATTCTGAAATTTGACATTCGTAATGCACCTTACGTGAAAACCAAACCGTTGCATCATTCTCAACAAATTATAAACGAAGATGAAACCGGCTTAACAATCCGTATTGACGTGATTCTGAATTTTGAACTGGAACGGGAAATTTTGGGATTTGGAGAAAATGTAGAAGTTTTAGGTCCGAGAAGACTGAAACATCAGATAAAAAAACGAATTGAGAAAATGCAGATAAAAAATAAAGAGGACATACAAAAATAAAGTGATTGCTTCTCAAAATATTAAAAGTCGTAAAGCCAATTCCCTTTTTTCCATAACCAAAAAAAATCAATTTTAAAACCTACCAAAACTCATTTTTAAATAATACATTTGTATCCAAATAATCAGATTATGGTCTATAAATTTCGCGTGATATTAGATGCAGAAGAAGATGT
>DATGMY010000302.1:0-2444 GCA_035307005.1 Flavobacterium sp.
ACTACCCTTGGTATGGATTTAACAGACGATAGTCTAAAAGGTACTCCTAACCGCGTGGCGAAAATGTTTGTAAAGGAAATTTTTGGCGGATTGAATCCTGCAAAAAAACCTTCGTCTTCTACTTTTGACAATAAATATAAGTATAACGAGATGCTGGTAGAGAAAAACATCGTGGTTTATTCTACCTGTGAACATCATCTATTGCCTATCGTTGGGCGTGCACACGTGGCATATATCTCCAATGGTAAAGTGGTAGGCTTGTCAAAAATGAACCGCATTGTGGATTATTATGCAAAACGTCCCCAAGTACAGGAACGTTTAACGATTCAAATCGTTGAAGAACTAAAACGAGTATTAAACACGGAAGATGTTGCGTGTGTTATCGATGCCAAACATTTATGTGTAAACTCACGCGGTATCCGTGACATCGAAAGTTCTACGGTAACTTCGGAATTCAGTGGTGCCTTTCAAAACGAAATGACCCGCAGAGAATTCTTGGATTATATTAAATTAGACACTCAGTTTTAAATCAAATTAAGTATGGCGTTTTATCACAACAATCACCTGAAGATTTACAATTCGCTTTCCGGACAGAAAGAAACTTTTATTCCAATTCACGAAGGTAAAGTAGGAATGTATGTTTGTGGTCCTACGGTTTACAGCAATGTGCATTTAGGAAATGTAAGAACTTTTCTTTCTTTTGATTTTATTTTCAGAACGCTTCAGTATTTAGGATACAAAGTACGGTATGTACGAAATATTACCGATGCCGGGCATTTAACTGACGATGGTGATGTGAATAATGACCGGTTTGTAAAACAATCTCGTTTGGAAAAACTTGAACCAATGGAGATTGTTCAGAAATACACGGTTGATTTTCACAACGTACTTAAACTTTTTAATTTACTTCCTCCTACAATTGAACCCACTGCAACCGGTCATATTATAGAACAGCTGGAACTTACTCAAAAGCTTATTGATAAAGGCTTTGCTTATGAAAGTAACGGTTCGGTTTATTTCGATGTTTTGGAATACAATAATAGAGGTATGAATTACGGAGAACTCTCTCGCAGGAATATCGAAGAGCTTTTTGAAAACACTCGTGATCTGGACGGACAAAATGAAAAGAAAAACCCACAGGATTTTGCTTTATGGAAAAAAGCCTCACCTCAACATATTATGCGCTGGGCTTCTCCCTGGGGCGATGGATTTCCGGGATGGCATTTGGAGTGTACGGCAATGAGCACTAAATATTTAGGAGAGCAGTTCGATATTCACGGAGGTGGAATGGATTTAAAATTCCCTCACCATGAATGTGAAATCGCACAAGGAAAAGCATGTAATGAAGTTTCACCCGTAAGATATTGGATGCACGCAAATATGCTTACAATGAACGGGCAGCGTATGAGCAAATCTACCGGAAATTATATACTCCCAATGCAATTGATTACCGGAGAAAACAATTTCTTTGAAAAACCATTTTCGCCTGCTATATTACGTTTTTGCTTTTTACAGGCTCATTACAGAAGTGTTTTGGATATTTCAAACGAGGCAATGCTGGCTTCAGAAAAAGGTTTTCAACGATTGATGGAAGCTGTTGAGAATGTAACTAATCTACCCGTTACTTCCAATTCGAGTTTCAATGTTCAGGAATGGAAACAAAAATGTTATGATGCACTGAACGACGATTTTAACAGTCCGATTTTAATTGCACATTTGTTTGATGCCGTCAAAAACATCAATGCCATTCAGGATGGTAAAGAAACCATTACTGAAAACGACAAGCAATTATTAGCAGAAACATTAAATGCTTTTGTTTTTGATGTTTTAGGTTTATTTAATGAGGGAACAATATCCGGCGACAATTCAAAATTAGAAAATGTCATCAACCTTTTAATTGACATGCGAAATGAAGCCCGAGCCAATAAAGATTTTGCTCAGTCAGATTTTATCCGTGATCAATTAGCAGCCATTGGCATTGAGTTAAAAGACGGAAAAGAAGGCACTTCCTTCTCTTTATAATATTTCAAAAAAGCTACACGGAATCGTGTAGCTTTTTTTATCTTTGAAGCTATGGAACAATTCAAGAAAATCTTAATTTTCCCTTTTGTACTATTGATCCGTTTTTATCAAGTGTGTATTTCACCGTTTACACCGGCAAGTTGTCGTTTTTCGCCCACTTGTTCGCATTATACATTGGAAGCACTAAAAAAACACGGATTGATAAAAGGCGGCTGGTTGGCTGTGAAACGCATCGCAAGCTGTCATCCCTGGGGAAAATCGGGATACGATCCTGTTCCTTAAATCACTAAAAATTGTAATACATTCACTTAATATGATTTGGAATCCATCAGAAGGAATCTCTATTGGTAGTTTTACCCTTCGCTTTTACAGTTTAATGTTTGTCGTCGCTTTTTCGCTTGGTTATTTCATTATGAAAAAAA
>DATGMY010000303.1:0-8588 GCA_035307005.1 Flavobacterium sp.
CTAATCAACATATTCAGTAATTGTTTTATCTTGTCTTGAAAACAGATTCTTGTACTATAATTCTGCTACTTTCAGGATACTTTAACATTGTAATCTTATCAGGAGAGGAGATATCAAACAGCCCTCCTAAACCAGATAATATATTTTTACCTGTCGTCCAAGTTCCTTTCCCGAATCAATCATTTAAATGCTGTTGCATTTATTAGTTGAGTCTAAGTAAGACATTATAAACATTAAGACTATGCTTAAACTCAAAATCCCTCTTAAGCTTTGATTTTATTTTTTGCAAAATTATTTATTTTAGTTTAAAAAACAAACTATTAACCTGAGTTCGATTATTATTTAGCTAAAATGGTATATATTTAAACACATCTTTCTAGTAATGCTCCGGAGGAGCCTCCTGTTCATAGAAATAATGCATTCATCAAACATTAGCTCCGTTAGGAGCGACCTGTAAAATAAACAGACCGCTCCTAATGGAGCTTTTATTTACGAATAATTTATTTTTCTACGAACAGTCTGTCCCTACGGGACGTTTGGGTTTATAAAAACAAGCATAGTTGAAAGTTTAAATCACTTCCTTCCGAAAAGTAATGTTTTTGAAACCTTGTAATAGTTATAAAAAACATTGAAAATCAGTGGTCTATTAGTCGAACTCAGGTTAATAAAAAAAGCTGCTCATTGAAACAACAGCAGCTTTTTTGAATTGATAATTAACTTAATCAGTTAGTTGAGCATTTTCTCCAATTGCCGGGCACTTGGAAACAAAATGTTATTTTCAAGATGAATATGCTTGTGAAGGTCTTTTTCAAAATGATCCAGCATACTAAACGCCGTTCTGTAGGTTGTACAGGCATCTGCAGGCGGATTATAGTTTTCCGTCAGCGTTGCAATTTTTCTAAAACGTTCGCCTTCGGTATCGTGTTCGTGCATCATCATCGCAATAGGGTTTTCCACCGTTCCGAAATGAGGTCTGTCCAGCGGTTGATGGGTACGCTTGGCAGTAACCATTTTCCGGATAAACGGAAACAAAATCAACTCTTCCTTTTTCATGTGTGCCGCCAGATCCTGTGCAGACTCTAAAAACAATTGATTGATTTCAAACAATTCAGGGTGGTTGTTTCCGTGTACTTTACAAAGCTTGTTTAACAAAGTTAAAAGTACCTGCGATTTTTCTTCTACATACCGGTGGTGTGTTTTTTCAACATAATCAGCAAGCAAATCAATTTCCCACGATTTAAAATCAACAGAAGTATCGTCGCTTTTTGACATAATCGAGGATAGTTCCTGTTTTATATTTTCGGGGTTGAGTTCTTTTTTGGTACACACTTCTTTCAGTGTGCGGTGACCTTTACAGCAAAAGTCAATGCCCAGTTGAGAAAACAGCGCAGCAGTTCTGTAATCTGCCGCTACGATTTCTCCTACGGTTGTTGTTTCTAAAAGATTCATAATTTATAGTTTTTGTTTATTCAGCAATTAATATCCCCTTCATCATAGCATAATGCCCCGGGAACGTACATAAAAATTCATAACTTCCGGCTTCGTGTATGGTAAACTCCACTGTATCCGACTCGCCACCGCCGATCAATGCAGAGTGTACAATAACTCCACTGGTGTCTTCCGGGATATAATCTGTGTCTTTTGCAACAGAAGCTTTACTTGCAAAATCGTTAAAATCAACGCCCTTGTCAAGCAGCACAAAGTTGTGCCCCATTACTTCTTTTGCCATTTTACCAACGTGTTTCAAGGTTAATACAACAGGTTCGCCAACCGGAACTTTAAGTTCTTTCTTGTTGAATTGCATCTGGTCGTTACTTTCAAGTGTTATTGTAAATGTAGTGTTTTCAGGTTCAGATGTTTCTGTGGTGGCCGAAGGAGTAGTGTTTTCTGTTTTTTTAGCATCGCCTTTACAAGCAATAATTAAAGAAGTCAAAGACAAAAGGGCAATAGTTTTAATTGTTTTCTTCATGATTTGATTTTTTTAATAATGATTATGAAACAAAGGTAAGGATAGAAAAAAAAGGCGTTTATGACTTTAATCATACTTTCATCATAATTATAGTGTGAAATTTGTCTTAAATAAAAAGTAGTAAAAAATGAAAAAACTTGTATTGTTATCCGTTTCGATTTTGGTGATGATATCGTGCGGAAAAAAGGAAAACCCGGCAAGCGACTTCTCTAAACCAACAAGCACGGAAAGTACAGCTTCTGAAAGTTCTTACAACCCTGAGTTGGGAGAAGGAAAATTCGACAAGATTGATCTTCCTGAAACCTTAGACCATGAAATGGCGGCTTTAGGAGAAATTGCCTCGGGAACTAAATGTTTGTCTTGTCATAAATTGACAAGCGAAAGACTGGTGGGACCGGGATGGGCTGGTGTAACCGAAAGACGTACTCCGGAATGGATTATGAATTTCATTACCAATCCGGATCCGATGATTGACAAAGATCCGGAATTGCAGGCACAGTTAGAAGTGTGTTTGGTTCGTATGCCCAACCAAAACATTTCCGACGATGAAGCACGTCAGATTCTGGAGTTTATGAGGAAAAATGATAATGTTAACTAATTAAAACATAGAACAAATGGATAGGAACCTAAAAAAAATAGCAATAGCTGTATTAGGACTGGCTTTTTTTGCCGGTTGTAAACCCAAAACTGCTTCTGACGCAGTCAGCGGAAATGCAGCTCAAAAAGTGTATGTAGCTCCAGGAGAACACGACGAATTTTATTCATTTACTTCGGGAGGTTTCAGCGGACAAGTCTCTGTTTACGGAATTCCTTCGGGACGTTTATTAAAAGTGTTGCCGGTGTTTTCACAAGATCCGGAAACAGGTTACGGATACGGAGAAGATACCAAACCGATGTTGAACACTTCTCATGGGTTTGTTCCCTGGGGAGACCAGCACCACCTGGCGGTTTCACAAACCAACGGTGAATATGATGGAAGATGGTTATTTGCCAACGAAAACAACACACCTCGTGTAGCCCGTTTGGATTTGACCACTTTTACTACTGCGGAAATCCTCGAAATCCCTAACTCAGCAGGAAATCACTCTTCTCCGTTTGTTACGGACAATACCGAGTACGTTGTTGCAGGAACACGTTTCAGCGTACCTTTTGAAGACGAAAATACGGATATTCCGATTAGCAGCTATGCTGAAAACTTTAGCGGTGCTATTACGTTTATTAAGGTGGACTCTGAATCAGGAAGAATGGCAATTGATTTCCAGTTAAAAACACCTCCTGTAAATTATGATCTGAGTCGTACCGGAAAAGGAGTAAGCAGCGGTTGGTTTTTCTTCTCTACTTATAACACCGAAAAAGCACATACCTTGTTAGAAGTTAATGCTTCACAAAGAGATAAGGATTTTATTCTTGCGGTTAACTGGAAAAAAGCAGCAGAATTGATAAAACAAGGAAAAGGAAGAAAAGTAAAAGCAAAATATGCACACAATGTGTATGACCACAACGCACATTCTGCAACTTCTACTATTTTGGACGAAGTAAATGTTTTGGATATTCTTGATTTGGAAGGTGTAGCTTATTACATTCCTTGTCCTAAATCTCCACACGGTGCAGATGTGGATCCTACGGGAGAATACATCGTAGGAAGTGGAAAACTGGCTTCGTTGATTCCTGTTTTCTCATTCTCTAAAATGATGAAGGCTATTGAAGAAAAGAAATTTGACGGAGATTATGACGGAATTCCTGTATTGAACTACGAAACAGTATTGCACGGGGAAGTTGAAAAACCGGGATTAGGACCATTGCACACAGAGTTTGACGCAAACGGAAATGCTTATACTTCATTCTTCGTTTCTTCGGAAGTTGTAAAATGGAATGTAAAATCTTTACAGGTAATCGACAGACAACCAACCTATTATTCTACCGGTCACTTAACGGTTGCAGGTGGAAATACTAAAAAACCTTACGGAAAATATTTAGTAGCCTGGAATAAAATTACCAAAGACCGTTATTTACCAACAGGACCGGAACTGGCACAAAGTGCGCAGTTGTTTGATATTTCGGGAGATAAAATGGAATTATTGTTAGACTTCCCTACCATTGGAGAACCGCATTATGCACAGATTGTTCCGGCTTCGTTGATTGTAGATAAGCAAAAACGTATTTACGACATCAATGCTAATACGCACAAATATGTTGTTAAAAATGAAGACGATACGCGTGTGGTTCGCAACGGAAACCGTGTAGATGTATATATGACAACTATCAGAACGCACATTGCTCCGGATAATATCGAAGGTATCAGAATGGGAGATGAAGTGTATTTCCACATTACCAACTTAGAGCAGGATTGGGATTTACCACACGGATTTGCTGTAATGGGTAACAACAATTCCGAGCTTCTTATCTTACCGGGAGAAACCAGAACATTGAAATGGATTCCGACAAAAGTAGGTATTATACCGATGTACTGTACCGATTTCTGTAGTGCATTGCACCAGGAAATGCAAGGTTACATAAGGGTTTCGCCTGCCGGAAGCAACACACCGTTGCGCTACGGAACCGGGGATAAAGCACCTAAAGCAGAATAACCTTTTTCAAAAACTTAGAGAGTTGTTTCCTGAAAAGGGAGCAACTCTTTAAAAATACACAAATTATGAAATCAGCACAAAAGAAAATGCACTCCACCACTCGTATATTAGTCGGTATAGCTGGTGCCGTGCTGTTTATTGCGTTGTTTGTACCCATTTGGCAGATTCAACTTACAGCTCCGCAATATCCCGAGGGATTAGAACTTTTTATTCATTCGGATAAATTAAGTGGCGATGTACAGATTATCAACGGATTGAATCATTATATCGGAATGAAAGAATTGCACAAAGACGATTTTATAGAATTTACTGTATTGCCCTATATTATCGTTGCTTTAGGATTGATCGGTTTACTGGCAGCAGCAGTCAATCGCAAAGGATTGTTTTTTTTCTGGGTCATCTTTTTTGCCCTTTTTGGTATTGTAACAATCATTCGTTTTTATTTGTGGTTGTATGATTATGGACACAATCTGGATCCTGCAGCACCGATTCAGGTTCCGGGAATGAGTTATCAGCCGCCTATGATCGGATATAAACAATTATTAAACTTCGGAGCCTATTCCATTCCTGCAACGGGAGGTTGGGCAATGATAGGAGCAGCCGTATTGGCAGCCATAACATTTATAAAAGAAGTTAAATTTAAAAAGAAAAAAATATGAAACTAAAAGCATTGTTTACCATTTCTTTGTTTGCTTTGTTATTCAGTTCCTGCAGCAAAGAACCCCAACCGATTGAGTTTGGAGTCGATAACTGCGATCATTGTATGATGAATATCAGTGATGTGCGTTATGGTGCAGAACTCATCACACAAAAAGGGAAGATTTATAAGTTTGATGATATGTATTGTATGAAAGTTTTTTTACAGGACGAAGTTGTCGCAAAAGATCAGGTACATTCGTTGTGGCTGGTGGATTTTGAAGCTACAGAACAACTCATCCCTGCTGAAAAAAGTTACCTGTTGTACAATTCCGAACTAAAAAGCCCGATGGGATCCAATACAGCGGCTTTTGCGGATGAAGCAACCCGCCAACAACAACATTCTGAACATTCAGGAACAATGCTACTATGGAAAGATTATTTCAATTCAAACTAATAGTTCTTTTGCTGATGTTGATAGGGCAAAATGCCTGGTCAAATACCATTATCGCTGAACCCAACAATCCGCAAAAGACCATTAAAAAAGCTTTTGAACAGGCGAAAAACGGAGATACCATCCTTATAAAAGCGGGTGTTTACCGCGAAGGACCATTGTTTTTGAACAAAGCAGTAACCATCATTGGGGAAGATTATCCCGAAATTGATGGCGAAAACCAACACGAAATTTTATTGGTGGAACACGATGATGTTGTAATTAAAAATGTACTTTTTTCCAATTCAGGCAGTTCAAGTTTTCAGGATATTGCCGCTTTGAAAATTAAAAATTCCAAAAATATACGTATAGAAAACTGCAGGTTTGAAAACAACTTTTTTGGTATTCAGACGTTCAACTCCAAGTATGTTTCGTATATAAACAACCGTTTGTCTTCGGGAAAAACCAAAGGAAAACCCTCTGCCAACGGAATTCATATGTGGAAATCCGAGTTTATGACTATTGAAGACAACATCGTCGAAGGGCACAGAGACGGTATTTATATGGAATTTGTGAAAAATTCGACGATAACCAACAATACAAGCACCCAAAACAAACGCTACGGAATGCACTTTATGTTTTCGCACGACAATGTTTTCCGGAAAAATATTTTTAAGCAAAATGGTGCAGGTGTGGCTGTAATGTACAGCAAAAATGTGCAAATGATAGAAAATGTTTTTACGCAAAGTTGGGGAAGTGCCGCTTATGGTGTGTTGCTCAAAGAAATCAATGACAGTAAAATCATTGGAAATGAATTCAGCGATAACACGATGGCGATTTATGGCGATGGTGCCAACCGGATTGAAATACGAAACAATAAGTTTTTAAGAAACGGATGGGCACTGAAAATTAATGCCAGTAGCAGCGATGCTGTGATTACCAACAACAACTTTTTTGGAAATACATTTGATGTAGCCACCAACGGAAAACTAAAAGTAAAATCGTTCAACGGGAATTATTGGGACAAATACGAAGGTTATGACCTTGACAAAGACGGATTTGGCGATGTACCTTATCATCCACTGAGTTTATTCACGGTTTTGGTTGAAAGAAATCCGTCGGCTATGCTTTTATTCAGAAGTTTTATGATTACGCTTTTGGACAAATCCGAAAGGGTGTTGCCCAGCATCACTCCCGATTATTTTAAAGATGAAACCCCACTTATGCGTCCTGTGAAATTATGATGATATTTTTAGTCTCGGATTTTACGGATTCAAAGGATTAAATCTGCGGAAATCTTTTAATCCGTGGCTAAAAAAATAGGTAAATTATGATAGAAATAAAAAACTTAAACAAAAAATTCGGCAAACAACACGTACTGAACGATGTTTCGGTTTCGTGTCAAAAAGGAGAATGTGTTGCTTTGATTGGTCCGAACGGTTGCGGAAAAACCACGCTTATCAAATCGTTTCTCGGAATGGTTGTTCCCGACAGCGGAACCATCGAATTTGACGGGACATCAGTTTTAGGTGAATACCAATACCGGAATCGCATCGGGTATATGCCGCAGATCGGGCGTTATCCCGATAATATGACCATTGGGCAGGTTTTTGAAATGGTTCAGGAAATCAGACAAGACAACAATCTGGACAAAGAACTCTACGATGCATTTAAAATCGACGAACTCGCACACAAAAAAATGAGCACGCTTTCAGGCGGAACAACTCAAAAAGTAAGTGCTGTTCTGGCTTTTATGTTTAGTCCCGAAGTTTTGATTCTGGACGAACCCACAGCCGGACTTGATCCACTGGCATCTGAAGTTCTAAAGGAAAAAATCATCAAAGAGAAAGAAAAAGGAAAACTGATTCTGATTACTTCGCACCTTTTGAGCGAACTGGATGATTTGATTACTCAAATTATTTTTATGCAGGAAGGGCAAGTTCATTTTCATAAAACTGTGGAAGAACTGAAACAGGAAACAGGAGAACAAAAAATCTCCAAAGCCATTGCCCATATTCTGAAAAATAATCAAAAAGAATAACTGCGGATTACACAGATTTCTTTTATTAAAATCTGTGGCTAAAATAAAACTAAAATGAATAAAAAAACAGCCACTAATTACACTAATTTACACGAACTTGAATTTGTGATAATTTGTGTAATCCGTGGCTAAAAAAATAAAACCAAAATGAATAAAATCATTAAGATTATATTTTTAGACATACTTAAAAGCAAAATCATTATCGCTTATACCTTAATGCTCGGTATTTTGTCTTGGAGCTCTTTTACTTTGGAAGACAACGCCGCCAAAGGCATACTCACGGTTCTCAACGTAATTTTGTTTACCGTTCCGTTGGTTTCGGTTTTGTTTTCGACCATTTATATTTACAACAGTTCGGAATTTGTCGAAATGCTTTTGAGTCAGCCTGTGAAACGGAAAAAAATATGGATTGGTTTGTTTTCCGGTTTGTCGTTGAGTTTGGTGCTTGCATTTTTAATCGGTGCGGGAATTCCTTTGCTTGTTTATTCGCCCGATAAAGTCGGGTTGATGATGATTGTCATGGGAAGCCTCATCAGTATTATCTTTACATCACTGGCTTGTTTAAGCTCGATTTTGACCAGAGATAAGGCCAAAGGAATCGGAATTGCGATTATGCTCTGGTTGTATTTTGCCTTGCTTTTTGATGGAATCGTACTGTTTTTGCTGTTTCAGCTTTCAGAATACCCGATTGAAAATGCAATGGTAGCCATAACGGCTTTAAACCCGATTGATTTGGCACGGATTCAGATTTTATTGGAATTGGAAATTTCTGCAATGATGGGGTACACCGGAGCAGTCTTTAAAAAAGTATTAGGAACATCCACAGGATTGATTATTTCTTTTGTATTGCTGTGTTTGTGGTTTATCATTCCGTTTTGGATTTCACTGAAAAAGTTTATTAAAAAGGATTTGTAGTTTTTA
>DATGMY010000304.1:0-3667 GCA_035307005.1 Flavobacterium sp.
TGGTTAGAAAAATTCGATATGAAAACAATGTTGCTGCACGCTCATTCACTAACGTTTCAACATCCGTATTTAAAAGAACAAATTACCGTAAACGCAAACCCTTCGCAAGTATTTTCAGATGTTTATAAACTGCTTCATTTTAAAATTTTAGATTTGTAAAAAAATATTGCAATGGAAATCGCCTTTTACAGTCTGTCTGTCTTATTGATTTTTGCCTCGTTAATTCCATTAATCCAAAATCAACATTGGTTTTTCAGGATTTTTGATTTTGGCAAAGTTCAGATTTTTGTTTTACAATTCATTATTTTTATTGCCGCCTGGACTTTTGTTCAGAAAAACAGTACTTTTTATATTGTTCAGACATTGCTTGTCGCTTGTATGATTTACGAAGTTTGTTTGCTGTATCCCTACACTCCTTTTTACAAAATTGAAAAGAAAGTAAAAACAGACAAGTCTTCAAAAAGCATCAAAATAATTTCAACCAATATTTATCAGTTCAACAAAGAATACCAACGATTTACAGACTTCATTAAACAAGAAAACCCGGACATTGTTTTGACGATGGAGTCTAACAAAGATTGGGAAAATGCGATGCAGGTTTTCAAGAAAGCGTATCCGCATTTTTGTGAAGTAGGGTTAGAAAACACTTACGGAATTCATTTATATTCCAAATTTCCTTTTAAAAATTGTCAGGTTCATTACTTCATTGCAGACGATATTCCCAGCATTGAAGCGACTATGGAAACACCGGATGGCTTTGAATTTGTGTTTTTCGGAGTGCATCCGCCACCGCCAAGTCCTACCGAAGAAGACAACTCTAAAGAACGTGACGGCGAATTACTGGCTGTGGCAAAAAAAGTGAAAAAACACAGAAAGCCAACTGTTGTGGTGGGTGACTTCAATAATGTCGCCTGGGCAAAATCATCTGTTTTATTCCGAAAAACTTCCGGAATGATTGATCCCAGAATTGGACGGGGATTGATTTCTACTTTTCATGCCAAATACAAATTGCTTCGCTTTCCTATTGACCAGATGTTTCATACCACAGATGTTTTTGTCGAGGAATTAAAAGCATTAGAAAACATCGGATCGGATCATTTACCATTGTACTGTAAATTTTTCATTGATAAACAAAACGATGATCAGGAGGATTTGGTGGAACATCTGGAAAAAGAAGATATGACAGAAGTCAATGAAATGATAGAAGAAGGAAAAGCTGAAGAAAGCGATCGTGAAAGTGTTGTGACAGAATAATATTATTTTAATAATTTCGTTATCTTTACCAAATAAACTGCTATTTTAATGAAAGCATACATCTCTGTTGATACAGACACACGCAAATTATTGGGAAAAGAAATCATAGCACTGGGCATGGCATTAAGCACTGCCAATGTAGAACAATTTATTTTTGTGGACAAACACCCCCGTGAAGCCGGACAGGAAGTGGAAATGTTGCAAAAAGCAATGAAAGAAATCGACACTTGCAACTTCATTATTGTCGAAGCAACGAACATCAACGTAACTTCTTGCGTAGAATTGGGTTATGCCAAAGCAAAACGCAAACCTATTGTATATCTTCAAAAAGCTGAAGCGACATCTGATGAGATCATTTTTGCACTGAGCAATTTTCATATTTTATACAGTAGCCCCAAAGACTTGTTTGATCAGTTGACCGAATTTTTGAAGAACGTACTGCCACAGCAATAAGCACCCTTTACAGCAATTCTGAAAATTATTTTGATATATTTGTTCATCACTAACAAAGATAAATTATGAAATTCAACCAGTTTACAATACTTGCATTAACTGTTGCTTCGCTGACAGCCTGTAACAAGAACAATCAAATGGAAAACGAATTATCTACTATAGACAGCCTCAAAAACATACAATTTGAGTCGGAACAATTTGCAGACATTCAGGTATTGCATTACGAAATTCCTGGTTGGGAAAAACTTACGTTGAAAGAAAAAAAATTGGTTTACTATCTGGCACAGGCCGGATATGCCGGACGCGATATTTTCTGGGATCAGAATTACCGTCACAATTTAAAAATCCGTGCGGCTTTAGAAAATATTTATCAAAACTATAAGGGAGATAAAAACGATGAAAACTGGAAAAATTTTGAAATTTATCTCAAACGCGTATGGTTTTCCAACGGGATTCATCACCATTATTCCAACGATAAGATACGCCCCGGATTCCCGCAAACCTATCTTCAGGAACTGCTGAAAGAAACCAAAACCAACCTTGACGCAAGTATTGTAGAAGTTTTGTTTAACGATGTCGATGCCAAAAAAGTCAACTTGAATCAATCCAAAGATCTGGTACAGGGTTCTGCGGTTAATTTTTACAGCAGAGGACTTACCGTTACCGATGTTGAAAACTTTTATTCCGCTATGAAAAACGACAGCCTTCGTCCGCTTTCATTGGGACTAAATTCTAAACTCATCCGAACCGAATCCGGAAAAATCGAAGAGCGTATCTGGCAAAGCGGCGGAATGTATGGGGCAGCCATTGACAAAATCACTTACTGGCTGGAAAAAGCCGTGGGAGTTGCCGAAAACCAACCTCAGGCTGACGCTTTAAACCTGCTCATAAAATATTATCAGACAGGCGATTTAAAAACCTGGGACGATTACAATGTTGCCTGGGTCAAAGCTACCGAAGGAAATATCGACTATATCAACGGTTTTATCGAAGTATATGATGATCCTTTGGGACACAAAGCTACTTTTGAATCATTGGTTCAGATCAAGGATTTTGATATGTCGGCAAAAATGGACATCATTTCAAAAAGCGCACAGTGGTTTGAAGATAACTCACCTCTGATGCCGGAACACAAAAAAGAAAACGTAGTGGGTATCTCCTATAAAACCGTTATAGCCGCTGCGGAAAGTGGTGCTACGTCTCCGGCAACACCGATCGGAGTCAATTTGCCCAACGCCGACTGGATTCGTGCAACACACGGTTCGAAATCAATTTCTTTAGGAAACATTATTGATGCATATAACAAAGCAGGAAATGCGGAAAGACTAAAAGAATTTGCCTTTGATGAGGAAGAAATCAAACTTTCCCAGCGATACAGCGAATTGGCAGACAAACTGCATACGGCATTACACGAAGTGGTAGGGCACGCTTCCGGACAGATCAATCCGGGAGTAGGCACACCTAAAGAAACATTAAAAAGTTACGCTTCAACTTTGGAAGAAGGCCGTGCTGATTTGGTAGCCCTTTATTATATGTACGATCCAAAGTTACAGGAATTAGGCATGGTAGATGATTGGAAAAGCCTAGGAAAAACCGCATATAATGATTATATCAGAAATGGGTTGATGACACAGTTGGTTCGTATTGAACCCGGACAAAACATCGAAGAAGCACACATGCGCAACCGTCAGTGGGTATCTGCCTGGGTTTTTGAACAGGGTAAAGCCGACAACGTCATTGAACGTATAGAACGCAACGGAAAAACCTACTTTAAAATCAATGATTACGAAAAATTACATCAGTTGTTCGGTGCATTGTTAAAAGAAACTCAACGCATCAAATCCGAAGGCGATTACGAAGCAGGAAAAGAACTCGTAGAGACTTATGGAGTAAAAGTAGATCAAAAGTTGCATCAGGAAGTTTTGGAACGCAACAAAAAATTCAATATCGCTCCCTATCG
>DATGMY010000305.1:0-4135 GCA_035307005.1 Flavobacterium sp.
CGCTTATACTTAAAGCAACATCGTGCGGCGTAACACCTGAAGCATATTCGCGCACCGATCCGTCTGGTAATGTTATTTTAATCATTTTTAATTTAAATTTGTCGGGCAAATATACGAAAGAAATATGTTGAATTCATAAAAAATATATGGTGAACTCCATCTGTTTTTTTATATAACTTTTCAAAAATCGTTTTGCTCTGAATTTTCTGTTGCGACAATTCTCCAACCGGTTGATAAAATCTTAAATATCCGTTTCCAAACTGTTTCAAACAGTATTGTAACGTTTATAAGAACAAAAAACAACCATAAATAGTAATTTACGGTTGTTTATATGGGGCAATCCGACAATTGTCGGGATTGTTTTTAGTTATTATTCGCTTTGAACTCTTTTAATTTTTTAGTCAGTTCAGGAACAATCTGGAACGCATCACCTACAACTCCGTAATCAGCAACCTTAAAGAAAGGAGCTTCAGGGTCAGAGTTGATGACTACTTTTACTTTTGAAGCATTGATACCTGCAATATGCTGAATAGCACCTGAAATACCTACTGCAATGTACAAGTTGGAAGCTACCGGTTTTCCTGTTTGCCCAACGTGTTCTTCGTGAGGTCTCCAGTCTAAATCCGAAACTGGTTTTGAGCAAGCTGTTGCTGCACCTAAAACTTTTGCCAATTCTTCGATCATTCCCCAGTTTTCAGGACCTTTTAATCCGCGACCGCCCGAAACTACAACCTCTGCATCGGCAATGGTTACTTTTCCTGTGGTTTTATCCTGACTTTGAACAGTGATGTTGAAATCTGCATCGTTTAATGTTACTGAAAAATCTTCTGCCGCAGCTGCTCCTGAAGCTTCTGCTAAACCAAAAGAGTTTTTAGCTAAAGCAAGAACTTTTACATCAGAAGTCAATTCGGTCACGTTGAAACCTTTGCTTGAAAACGCATTTCTTTTCACTTGAAAAGGACTTGTTGAAACTGGCAATGCAACCACATTTGATGCATATCCGGCGTCTAAACCAACAGCAATTATCGGGGCAGCATACAAGGAATCTGTGGTGGAAGATAACGCTACAACTTTTGCACCTTCTTTTTGCGCGGCTTGCTTGATTACATCGGCATACGCTTTAGCATTGAATTTTTCTAATTTTGTGTCGGTTACTTTCAATACTTTGTCCACACCATATTTTCCTAATTCAGAAACATCGCCCGCATTTACAGTAACTGCTGTGAGGGTTGTTCCCAATGATTCTGCAACTTTTTTTGCATAAGAAGCTAATTCCAATGCAACTTTTTTAAATTTTCCTTCTGAAAACTCTGTATATATTAAAACTGACATACTTTTTAAAATTTTAAATGATTGGAAATTAGATTACTTTCGCTTCGTTGTGCAATAAATTGATTAATTCGTCTAAATTATCAGGACTTATCAATTTTACTGCTGATTTTGGAGCCGGTTTTTCAAATTTCACTGCTTTTGTTTTTGCGTCGGCAGCTACCGGTTCCATTACGTTTAACGCTTTTGTACGAGCGGTCATAATTCCACGCATATTCGGGATGCGTAAATCTTTTTCTTCTACAATTCCTTTTTGTCCGCCAATTACCAAAGGTAAATCTGCTGTTAAAGTTTCTTTTCCGCCGTCGATTTCACGAATCAAGGTAGCTTTTGTTCCTTCTATTTCCACTCCTACACAAGAATTTACAAAGTTGAAATTCAGTAAAGAAGCTAACATTCCGGGAACCATTCCACCGTTGTAATCCAATGATTCTTTTCCACAGATCACCACGTCGTAGTTTCCTGCTTTTACTACTTCAGCAAGTTCTTTGGCTACCTGAAATCCGTCGGTAGGATTTGTGTTTACACGAATCGCTTCGTCGGCACCAATCGCCAACGCTTTGCGAATAGTTGGTTCGGTATCAGCACCACCAACGTTTACAACCGTTACGTGAGCTCCTTGTTTTTCTTTGAACCAAATAGCACGTGTTAAACCAAACTCATCATTAGGATTAATAACAAACTGAACGCCGTTGGTATCAAACTCCGTATCTCCATTCGTAAAGTTAATCTTTGCAGTAGTATCAGGCACATGGCTGATGCAAACTAATATTTTCATGTATCTTACGTTTTAGATTAATTCTTATTAGCTACGAAGGTAAAAATTATTTTCAATATTTTAGTATGCGTGCATAATATTTTTTTGTAAATCAAGTTCAAAAACTTATTTTTAGAAGAAGTCTGATGCATTTATAAACCGAATTTTTGGTCTGTTTTTCTTAGTTATCAAATATTAAGCAGGACAAATGATTGTTCAATAAAAAAAAGATAAATATATTATAATCAATTCGTTATTTGTATATTAGCTTCTTTAAGATTTATTAAATCATATAATTATGAAGAAAAATTATGGTATAATGGCGATAATACTTCTGTTTGGGCTGCAATCAGTCAGCGCACAGGTATTGTGGAGTGATGATTTTGATGGTCATACAGTAGGTGCTTTAAGCAATGATCCTTCGGGCAATACTGCCGGACAGGGAAATTGGTATGTTGTGGAAAATGGAGGGGCAAATACAATAATTGCACCCGAATCAGGAAGAGGCAATGTAGTAGTTTTAGGAGGTCAGAGTCTAGCAAGTAGTGTAATTTTAAGACAAAAAGATATTGATGTTTTATGGGACAACCGGGCAACTGGAAATGATATTCTTTTATTAGAATATGATTTTTATATGATGGATTCCTTCCCGAGTTTTATAGAAAAACGTTTTTCTCTTGCAAAATTTTCATTAAAGTTTGGTTCTGCTGCTCCTTCTTCGCAAGGTTTTAATGATATAAGGTTAGAATATCCAATTACCTCTAATCCTGTAAAGTGGGATTATTTCGGAAACAATAATCATCCGGCGGGGATTTATGAAAATTTTCCCTATGGCTCGTGGATTTCAGTAAAGTTTTTTATAGATTATAATAGTGATACTGATGGTACCTATTATCTTTATATTCCTTCATTGAATATACTTGGTTCAAGTTCATTCTTTAATACTAGTCCTTATCTTCCTGAGTTATTGAGTTTCTCTACCGCTCAAATTAGTATTCAGCAAGGAGTAAAATTCGACAACATCAGTATTTCGGCAATTGATACATTACCATCATATTTAGGAATGGATGATTTTGTATCATCAAAATTCAATATTTTTCCCAACCCGGTTACAGACATTATTACTATTACCAACAGTGAAAATATCAGCATAGAAGAAATAACTCTTTATGATATGAATGGTAAAATCCTGAAATCGCTAAAATTTGATACCAAATATGAAGTGCAATTAGATATCGGAAATTTTGCTTCAGGTACTTATATGCTGCATATTAAAACCAATGAAGGTGTGGCTGTGAAAAAAGTAGTAAAGAAATAGATTTAAAAAATCATTACGATGCAGTTTCCAAATTTTACCCAAAACAGTATTTTCTTTGTCTACCCGCTTAATAAAAATGCGGTATAGCAAGTAGAAGAAGAAACCATTTTTGCAAGTGCTGAACAAGAACCTATCAGGAGTTTTCAAAAAAGAGCGTAACTATAAATTTATTACCTATAATTTTCAAATTTTAAAAGAAGAAGCCACTCATATTTTCAAACTACATTGAAATATTGAACTTCTTTTCTGGAAGATGAAGCAAAATTTTCAACTTCAATACTTCTATTCAGATATCAAAAACGCAAATTTGGTGTACGCTTATAGCACATTTACTACTTATGATCCTAAAATACAAAAGTGCTTTCTATAGTAGCTGCACTTATCAGGATAAATCTGATCAGTAATCTTGAATTAAGGTTGCAAAAGGACGTATCAAAAACAAGGCTAAAACCGAAATAAAGTCCCAGTTAACAAACTTATTTTTTCTGAAAACAAGTGAGTAGTTTTTTTGAAATTAAAATTATATATTAATATTCAATAAGTTATAGTAAACTATCACCTTTTATTAAATTAACCCATTTGGTAGCAATTTAGTTATTATTTCCCCACAATGCTCTGGCTTTATCAAGATCTTCTTTAGTGTCAATACCAATACCAACGTGTTGGGTCAACACCATTTGAATGGTTTTGCCGTATTCCAGATAACGCAGTTGTTCTAATTTTTCAGTTGC
>DATGMY010000306.1:0-2128 GCA_035307005.1 Flavobacterium sp.
TAATATATCCATAACAGAGCATCATGTCAAGTTTCAAACCGGAAGATTACACCGGGTTTACAAAGACAGTGCTTTAATGGCTGTTCCTGATCATGTTGAATATATGCAACGAGCTTCTTATTCATACAAAAAATCGGGCGAACATATCAAAGCCATGCAAATGCTGAACAAAGCGGTTGCTTTAGATGTTGAAAAAAACAGCACAAAAGCGTTGGAATACAAAGCGTGGTCTATGTTGTATTTTTACCGGGATTATGAAAGCACGATAAAAGACGTCGATTTAATTGAAAAAATAAATTTCCCGCAAAAATACAATGCCTGCCATGGCGAACCTTGCTTGTTTTTAAAAGGACAGGCTTATTATCAATTGGGCGAATATCAAAACGCCATCGAAAATTTTGAGTATTTATTGAGGATTCTCGAAGAAAAAGGTCTGGATCCAAAAGACGAATTCCTGACGAACTTCTATTTGGCACGCAGTTATTTCAAATTAAATAATCTTGATAAATCACTCTTTTATCTGGAAGAGCAATTAGAAATGCCTTATACCGTAAAAGCAGAATTGAATTTTTATGCCGGACAGATTTATGTGTTGAAAAATGAAAAAGAGAAAGCTTTGCAGCATTTTTTAGAAGCAAAAGAATTGTTTCTGAAAAATGATAAATTCTACGAACCTTATATTGAACGCTTTGACGAAATATTTATAGACGATATTGAATCAGAAATTACAGAACTCAATTAGTTTATGTAACTTTACACCGGAAGAAACAGATAATTTCAATGATGAAAAAAATTGCTCTATTTACTGCTTTGACAGCTTTTATGCTGACGAGTTGCAAGGATGACGATCATTTGCGAGACGATGGTGCCAAAGATCTTTTATTAGGAAAATGGAATATGGTCAAAGGCGAAATCTATGAAAACGGTGTACTCTCCGATTCAGAAAACCTAAGTTATGAAGGGTGTGAATACAATTATTATGAATTCATTAATGACGGAACAAAGAATGAAGTTTATCACAACTTTTATGAAGATTGTTCTACTTATAATTATGACGGTACCTGGTCTTACAATTTAGTGAATAAACAAATAACTTTGGTGGATGCTGAAGATGGTTACCGTTTCATTGCAGAAATAATTTCGATGACTGATACTGATTTAAAAATCAAAATCATTTCTGACGGAGGCGACAAACCGGGAGACAGTGGATTAGAAATTTATTATTTCTTAGAAAAGTAAAAGTTCTGTCATTTGAAAATGGGATTTGACTGATAGTTAAATCCCATTTTTTATGTTTACATTTTTACCGGATGATCAGTTTATGACTGTAAGTTCCTAAATCTGATTCAAATTTTAAAATATACATTCCTGCTGCATATTTCTCCACATTTAAAACAGTGGTAGAAGCATTTAAAACTACAGGAGTCATAAGTTGTTTTCCTGTGATATCATACATTTCTACGGTAACTTTACCATCCAGATGAGAATCAATAGTCACTTCGTTTCCCTTCACCGGATTCGGATAGACATTTAATTTTGCCTTCATTTCAACATTCTGGTTTGATGCCGGAGCATCTCCGATTCCCACAGCATACCAAGCATTGACCACCTGATTCCATTCTTCGGAATTTGCTCCGTACAATGTGGCAGCCGCCAGTTTTGTAGCATTAAAAGCATCTAAATAAGTAGCGGTTTGTGTCAGACCGGTCATGAGTGTTTTGTATGCGATCTGTTCTGCTTTCTGAATAGAAATACCGTTTACGCCATAACTATTACCAAGATCATTCATTCCCGAACCTCCTTCACTAAGCAAATAGAACCAATAATTACCCACACCACTGTTTATATGTACTCCTCCATTATCAAACCAGGTGGTAGGATCCATCCAATAATTGCCCTCATAAGTATCGGGTTGCTCATACCCCACTGTTGCAGGTGCAGAATTTGGATTAGCCATATTTCTCATATAATTTGGAGTAACCCCTGATAAATTCCAAATACCATTTCCAATCTGCCACGTAGGATTGTCATTTACATAAAATTCAATCGCTTTACCAAAAATATCCGCAAACGATTCGTTCAAAGCACCGGATTCTCCCTGATAATCCAAGCCTCCTGTTCCGTTTCT
>DATGMY010000307.1:0-2784 GCA_035307005.1 Flavobacterium sp.
CCATTGGATAAAGTAGTAAACACTATGTGGCAGACCGCACAGGATATGAATACTAAATACAAAGAAACTTCTGAAGGAGGTTTAGCTATTGCGGTAAATCTGGCAGATTGTTAATGTTGTTTTTAGATTATTAAACTTCTATGCATACTAAGTAATAATAATTGTATAATGTCGTATTTTAAGATTAGATAAAATAGTATAACAAATTGATTTCAAGGTATTTTTATATCATTTCATCTTTTGACTTTAAGACTTTTAAACTCCCGATATCTATCGGGACGACTTACTTAATGCCAATGTTTTAAAATAATATACAACGAGTTATTATTTTTTATTTCGTTTGAAATAGCTTAAAAAATCTCCTACATAATAGTTTCCATTTTCAAAATATTCACTTTTGGGAGCATTGGATGTCACAAAAGGAGCTTTCGCTTTTTTATTCAGATCAGAAGTTCCAATGATGTAAAAACCGTTTTCAGTAGGCAGAGTCACACCGGCATCCCTGCCTTCATAGCCATAAAAAGAGGCGTATTTCAAGGTTTTTCCATCCAAAGACAAAACGGAAGTATAAACATCCAGTTTTTCACCTCCATGCTTGCGCTGATAACTATTTGACGTGGTAGGGAGCTGGTCATTTTTATTGCTTCCATCCATAAGAGATGAAGTAATAAATAATTCTTTTCCGTTACTGAATAAATGTTCTCCGGCATCTATATAACTGCTCCATACTCTTTTACCATCTGAAGAGAATTTTGAAACAGTAGTATTTGTAACGGTAGATTGTGGTTCTTTTAAATAAGCATCTTCTGTAGCGATACTTTGATTTATGGAAGACGCTCTTCTGTGTGAAGTCAAAATATAAGCTTCATCGCCAACAACTGCCAAACTATTATTGTTTTTTAAAGTGGTACCTAACGTGACATTTGAATTTTGATCGCCAAAATAAGTACTCCATAATCTTTCTCCGTCAAAACTAAATTTAGAAAGAAAGGCACTTGATGCATTTCTGGACGAAGAATTAACACCTAAAACCGTTTCCTGATGGCTGTTGGGAGTACCAAAATATTTACTGGAGGCACTTCCGCCTATGTGATCGCCATAAATATATAATCCATTACTACCGGCAACAATGCTTCTGATTTTAGAGTTATCTTTTGTATAAAACGTACTCCAGATGTGTTTGCCGTTTGCATCTAATTTACTTATCACATCCTGATAATCAATGATTGAATTGACATCTCCTTTTTCCTGAAAAAAAGAAGGTGTTGCAATAGTATTTTTGTTTCTTCTGTTTAAAATATAAATATTATTATCAGTATCAATGGTCAAGTGAGAAGTATTCGGATTCAAGTCATGGAAATATGTACTCCATATCAGATTTCCTTCAAGGTCTATTTTTGAAATAAAAGTAGGTCTTGATGCTACGCCAAAAATCAGACTTTCACTGTAAGCGCCCACAGTCGCAAGATTCTCATTAGCCGTTCTTCCCGTGATAATCAAATTGTTTTCAGAATCAAATTTTATACTTTCTATTTGCGAAAATCCTTGCTCCTGTTCTGGCATTTTGTAAATAGATGTTGGAACAGGTTGGGCGGGATTGTACTCAAAAATTTCATCTCCTTCAACACCTACTAAATAAAGATTTCCTGTTTTTGGGTGAACTTCTGTAACAAATAAATGGGTTCGTACCATTGCTTTAACTGAAGAAAAAGGTTTTACGCTTCTACTGTAAATAGGAACTAATGTTCCCCAGGAACGCTCATATAAAGGTTGTCCATAGTTTTCAGTGGTGTTAAATAAAAATAAAGTTGTGATAAAGATTAATATTTTTTGCATAATATGTATATTAAATCAGTATTAGTAAGGTTTAAGATTTTGATATAGTAAAGCGATTGTTTCTCATAAAACGCTCAATAAAGAATTTTCAAACCAAAAAATTCATTTAATCCTTCTTTTTTTGTTTTCCATTGTTAAACTTCACATTGCCCATAATATCTTTTTTTGTTGGTTTTGATTTCTGGCGCATCGTAGTTGGTTTGACGATTGGCTTAGGTTTCACGATTTTTTCCGTACTTTTTGTTTCTTTTATTTTTTGTAAAACCTCTTTCGGGTCTTTTGGATTTTCTTTAGTACCTCTTAAATGAATAACCAATCCATTCAGAAAGTTTCGAAGAACCTGATCCTGACATTCCACATATTTCGGATGATCTTCACTTCGGAAGAAATTACCGATTTCTCCTTTTGAAATTCTGAAATCAACCAAACTTAAAATTTCTACAATCTGATCGTCACGTAACTGAAGGGCTACACGTAGTTTTTTGAAAATATCGTTATTTGTCATATATAAACGTTTTTATCGTTCTTTTGTTCTTAGTGTTTTTCTTATTTTACAAACTTTTTAAACTCCTGTATTTCAAAGTATTTACCTTTATTTTGTCTTGTTATTTTACTACTATTGAAAATCTTTTATTTATATTTGCTTAAAGCAAAACAGAGCATTTTGAGTCAAAAGTCCAATATGAAAATTGTAATAAAACAAATCAAACGGAGATTGGGGCAACGGTTTTGAAATTGTTGTTTACTGCAATCATCTTCGTGTCCGAAAACAAAAAATAATTGGCTATTCAAAGATAGAACATTTCAATGAAGAAATGCAGCTGATAAATGAAAAACATCCTGACTATGAAGAATTATTGCCGCGGTTGATGAATTTGAAATTAAAGGCTCGTAAAATCATGCGAAAAGGTACGTGATGAAGCTTTGTTTAAAATCATCGATATACCG